>JAVEVZ010000370.1:0-2679 GCA_034004805.1 Spongiibacteraceae bacterium
AACACCTGAACAAGATTCTCGGCAATGAGCTGGTGGCCATCAACCAGTACTTCCTGCATTCGCGCATGTACGGTGACTGGGGGCTCAAGCAGCTGGAGGAGTACGAGTACCACGAATCCATCGACGAGATGAAGCATGCGGATCAGCTGATCAAGCGCATCCTGTTTCTGGAGGGCGTGCCCAATCTGCAGGACCTGGGCAAACTGCTGATCGGCGAGAACGTCAAGGAAATGCTGGAGTGCGATCTCAAGCTGGAGCTCAAGGGCGTCGCCGACCTGCGGGAGGCCATCATCCACTGCGAGAATGTCAAGGATTTTGTGAGCCGCGAGCTGTTTGAAGATATCCTCTCGGGCGAAGAGGAGCATATCGACTACCTGGAAACTCAGCTGGGTCTGATTGAAAAGATCGGCCTGCAGAATTACCTGCAAAGCCAGATGAGCTCCTGAAAGACACACCGGATCGGGGGCAGATACTGCCCCTGATCATTCACGTTCACGCCGAGACTCACGCCGATCCCTGCTCCTGTCCGCCAAAGCATCTGCCTCAACCGTCACAACCGCCCGGCGCAACCCAGCAAGCCAGCCGTTGAAACTCAGCCCTCGCTCAACAGGCCGAACACGCCGATGGAGTACGCGCGCTTGTGCTCGGTGCCGCGCAGGGCGTCGGGGCGGATGCTCTGTCCCGGTGCCAGCTGCTCCTCGCGGTAGCCGGCCTGACCGGTGCCGGTGGTGAACGGCACCAGCCCCGGCTGGGCAAACCAGTAGCCGATGATATCGCCCTGTGACACCCCCACCACCAGCGGGAAGTTGATGCGCTGCTGGCCCGGCCGCTGTACCGCCAGGGGCTGGCTCTCCCAGACCACCACCAGCTGGTTCTGAACGGGGCGCAGGACCTTGACCACCAGACTGCCCTGGTCGGTGAAATAGCCGCCGACGCCGGTCAGCGTGCCGGGGCGCGGCACCGGATGCGCCAGGTCGACCACCTGCATGGGCCGGTCGTCGTGTTGGGGACGCTGGACCAGTTCACTGCCGATGTAGTCCAACAGGTCGCCCTGCAGCAGAAACTCCTTCAAGGCGTCGATCTGACCCTGCACGAAACTGCGCACCTGGCCCCGCAGACTGGTGGACTCCCTGACCCGCGAACTCTTTTCCTCGCCCAGTACCGCAATGACGCGTTCGCGTTCGGCGAGCTCCTGGCGCAGCTGGGCCTGCTGGCTGTTGAGCTCAGCGATCTGCTGGTTGGCAGAGGCCAGCCGGCCCTCCAGCGCCGCCTGCTCGGCCTGCAGCTGACGGACATCGGGCGGTGCCTGGCAGGCGCCGAGGACGAGCAATGCGGGCAAGATCAGATAACGCATGCGATAAAAGCTCCCAGAGGTCGGGTCGCGGGCTCAGGGGCCTGCGACGGTGAATTCCATCTGTGCCAGCGGCCGGCCGGCGGCCTGGAGCTCCAGCCGGTAGCTGCCGGCGGAAAACCCCTCCAGCGGCCGCTCAATACGGAACTGCTGGCGACCATTGCGGCCGGTGACCACCACCGGCACCGCGGCAATCTGCTGCCGGCGGCCACTGTCGTAAACAATCGCCTGCAACACGGTCGTTGCCGGGTCAAAGTTGCGAAACGCAAATTCAAAGTTCAATACCCTGGCTGCCCGCACCGCGCCGTCGGCAAGGCTCTCTCCCAACAGGCGCAGGGTGTCGACATAGGGTCGGGAGGTCGCGATCTCCTCCGCCAGCTGAGTATAGGCAGCCTCCTCCGGGAACTGTTCGAGGGCGGGTGCCAGCAGGGCGCTGGCAGTGCCGAAATCGCCCTCGCGCAACAGGGTGCGCACCTGGATTACCAGGCTGTCTTTCAAGCGGTCCAGGCCCCGTTGTGCCTCGCTGTGGGACGCGTCCAGACCGAGCATCGCCGAGTAGCTGGCCGCCGCCGAGATTGCGCCAAAGGCCTGGCCCTGGGCTTCCAGACGCTGCCCCTGGGCGAGCAGCTCGGCAATGCGCGCGCTGCGCGCACGGCGTTCCGCGAGTGCACGCTGGATCGCCAGCAGCTCGCCATCGCCCGGCCGCAGTGTCAGGCCCCTGTCGAGCAGTGCGCTGGCCCGGGCGAGTTCCCCGGCCTGCAGCGCGCGCTGGGCCAGCACGCCGTAGCGCGCCGCCACGGCGGCAATGCCGGCCTGGGCCGCCGCGCTGTCGGGGTCCAGGGCCAGCGCCGCCCGAAAGCTCGCCAGCGCATTGTCGCCTTCGGGCGCGCCCAGCGCGCCGCGCGCCAGCTGGGCGTTGCCGTCCGCCAGCAGCGCCGCCACCTTCTGCGCCTGTTGCCGGCCCTCGGCCAGGGCCATATCCAGGGCGCGGACGGCGTCCGTGTCGCTGTGCTCGGGGAATACCCCCAGATACTGCGCGAGTGCGGCTTGCCCCTGTGCAAAATCGCGCGCTTCCAGCGCGGCCTGCGCCGGCGCCAGCAGCTGTTGCGCCTGGGCCTGCAGGCCAGCCCTCACCGTCGCGTCGTCGGGCGCCGCTGCCAGGATGCGGCGCTGCAGCCCGACCACACGGCGACGCCATGCCAGCGCGTCCTCACCGGTCGCCGGCGCCGCCAGCAGGGCATCCAGTTCAGCGCGCCAGGTCGTCACCGGGTCGGCTATCGGCGCCGGGGCGGCGGCGGGCTGTTCAGCCGCCGATGCCGCTGCAGGCG
>JAVEVZ010000371.1:0-2675 GCA_034004805.1 Spongiibacteraceae bacterium
CGTCGGCAACCGCGGCGAAGGCTGGACGGTGTCGCGCTCCACCCTCAAGCACGAGCGCAACTCCCTCGGCTCCTCCGCCGGCTCCCTGTCGCTGTTCAACCAGCTGCTGAAACTGGCCGGCGGCGTGGTGATCGACGGCAAGCCGGCGACTGCCCACCCCCTGATCCGCGACCGCCTGATCCGGCTGGAGGGTTACGTACAGGCCCACGTCTGCGCCGGCTACTACCAGCTCACCAAGGATTCGCGCAACGAATCCTCCGGCCACCTCACCGTGATGAACAAGCTGATCCACACCGACATCGCCCAGGAGATCAGCGCCATAGCCGCCGAGATCATCGGCGCCGACGGACTGCTGATGCCGGGCGAAACCGGCATGGTCGCCGGCGAAAAACGCACCGCCGACAACCGCCGCTGGGTCAACCAGATATTCAGCTCGCTGGCACTGGCGATGGGCGGCGGCACCAGCAACATCCAGCGCAACGTGATCGCCGAGCGCGGCCTCGGCCTGCCCAAGGCGGAGTGACGCCATGTATTTCGATCTCACCGACGAACAGAAAATGCTGCAGGACTCCGTCGACGGCTGGCTGGCGGACAGCAGCGGCGACGCCGCCATCGCCGCCCATGCCGATACGCCGCCGGAGCAGACCGACCACGGCTGGCGGGGCGCGGTGGAACTCGGCCTGCCCTCGCTGATCGTGCCGGAGGCCTTCGGCGGCATGGGCATGGACCTGCTCACCCTCGCCGTGGTGATGAACCGTTTCGGCCACTACGCCGCACCGGCACCGCTCTTTCCCCACGCCATCGTCTCGCTGGCGATCGCCCTCGGCGGCAGCGACGAACAGAAGGCGACATGGCTGCCGAAACTGGCCAGCGGCGAGATCGTCGCCACCTTCGCCTTCGGCGAGCCCGGCGCCGACGGCCGCTGGGAACCCGCCTCATGGCAACTGGGCGGCGGGCGCCTGAACGGCACCAAGAGCCACGTCATCGCCGCGCAGCAGGCCGACCTGCTGCTGGTCGGCATCGAAGGCGGCCGCCTGGCGCTGGTGGAAAAATCCGCACCCGGTATCCAACTGCAGGCACTCGATACGATCGACACCTCGCGCCGCACCTTCGACATCACCTTCACCGATACCCCCTGCGCCCCACTGCCGGGCGACGTCGCCACCCGCGTGCGCGACGCCGCACTGGTCTGCCTCGCCGCCGACGCCTGCGGCGCCGCCCAGCGCGCCCTCGACCTGACGGTGGAATACGCCAAGACCCGCCAGCAGTTCGGCCGCCTGATCGGCAGCTTCCAGGGCTTGAAATACCAGATCGTCAACGTCGCCACCCGGCAGGAGCCAACGCGCTACCTCTGCTGGTACGCGGCCCATGCCTTCGACGCGATGCCCCAGGAGAGCGAGCGCCTGGCGGCGCTGGCCAAGGCGCATGTCACCGATGTCGCGGTGGAGCTGGGGCGTGTCGCGGTGGAGTCACACGGAGGCATCGGCTATACATGGGAGTACCCGCTGCACTACTTCCTGAAGCGGGCGATGTTCGATCGGGTTTATCTGGGGTTGCCGGCGGTGCATCGGGAGCGGGTGGCGCGGGTTAGGGAGTGGTAAGAGCCGGCTTAGATTAGACCCTGTTTGAGATTGAGAATGGTGGGGGGCCAGTCAAGTGCGATCAACGTATTCGAAGCGCAAAATCAATATCGCAAAGCAAATGTCGTGATCCTGATGTAAACGCGGGTTGCGACTTGACAGCCACGTGCGCCATAGTATGCGGACACTAAAAGTCGGACCGATTCTTGATGCCCCCGTCAAAACCATCCAACCCTAAAGTCAAACCCCGCAATTCTGCGCAGACCAAAAATAATATTTTGCGCGCTGCCCAGCAGGCGTTCACTGAGCATGGTTACACCGGTACGGGGATGCGCGATATCGCCGATGCAGCCGGAATCAACGTGGCACTGGTGACACGTTATTTTGGTTCCAAAGAAAAATTGTTCGAGGCGGCGCTGGCGGACTGCCTGGCGGTCGATCGCTTACTCGATTGTCCGCGCGATGCATTTGGCAAACATGTGTTGAGCATCATGATTGGTGAAGATGGCGTCAATCCAATAGCAATGATGGTAATGTCGACCGCCGACGCTTCTGCGCGTGAAATTACGATGCGCCTTGAACAAGAGCTGGTGATCAAGCCGCTGGCAAAATGGCTTGGACCGCCCCACGCAGAGGCACGCGCCGCCCACATCACTCTGCTTTGCTCGGGCTTTAGCACCTATCGCAATCTGCTGCCTTTACCAAGTCTGACCTCGGTGCTGCGCCCCGTATCGCGCCGCTGGCTCGAATCGACCCTTCAGGCAATTGTAGACGGGAGCGCCTGAAGGCCCTTTTGTATACAACTGTTGACATATAGGGCTGACCGAATGACAATCGGTGCCTCTCACCCTTGGTCGCGCAGGATTGCCATGAGTTATATCCCTCTCAGAATCGATGTTACAGACGCACTGCCGGCCGACATAACACAAGGCCAAAAGCTGGCGATTAGCGCATGGCTATTTCTTCCTGATAGCACAAAGCTGGGGAAAAAGCCGACAGTCATTTCGTTGCTCAATGGCGGCAGCTATGACAAACGATATTTCCACTGTGTTATTCCGGGTCGCGAGGGTTATAGCGTAAGCTCCCCCTCCAGGT
>JAVEVZ010000058.1:0-12046 GCA_034004805.1 Spongiibacteraceae bacterium
GGCTGGCGCTGGGCAGTCCCACCCGCTTTGGCAATATGGCAGCTGCCATGAAGTATTTTCTCGACGGCACGGTGAGCCTGTGGAGCAGCGGCGCGCTGTTCGACAAGCCGGCGGCGGTGTTCACCGCCAGTGGCAGCATGCACGGCGGCCAGGAGAGCACCCTGCTGAGCATGATGCTGCCGCTGCTGCACCACGGCATGGTGCTGATGGGCATTCCCTACAGTGAATCGGGCCTGAATCGCACCCAGGGCGGCGGCACGCCCTACGGCGCGTCCCACGTCGCGGGCCCGGACGGCGGGCGCGCTGTGGACGCCATTGAGCTGGAGCTGGCGACGGCCCAGGGCCGCCGTCTGGCGCAGTGGATACGCAGGACCGGGCGATGAGAAGCACACACTGCAGGCAACGCAATGAACACAGCGCAATGAAGGCCAGACGATGACAAACGTCACCCCGCGAAACTACACGCCGTGGGCCCGCGCCGCGCGCGTCCTGACGCTGCTGGGGCTGGCGCTGCTGTTGCTGTGCATCGCGCTGACCACCTTGCTGTGGCCGGGCCAGGGGCGTGAACCGAGTGCGGTGATCTGGATACTGCAGAGCCTGCCCCTGCTGGTGTTTGTGCCGGCATTGTTGCGCCGCAAGCTGCGCGGGCATATCTGGCTCTGTTTTGTGCTGCTGCTGTATTTTGCCGCGAGCGTGGTGCAGCTGTTCGAGCCGGCGGCCGACTGGCTGGCGTGGCTGGAACTGGCGGCGATCGTGACCGCCTTCTGCGCGGCCATGCTGTTTGTGCGCTGGCGGGCACGCGCCCTGCGCCAGTCGGCCGAGTATCAGGCGCGAGAAAATTCACGCCCGGAAAGTCAACCACCACCGCAATCACCGGCAGAGGAATCCCATGGCTGAACCGCAACGCAAACCGGGTATCGTGCGCCGCTTTCTGGGCAAATGCTGGGGGGTGCTCAGCTGGATCAGGGTGTCCCTGGCCAACCTGATGTTTCTGGTGCTGATCGGGGTGCTGATTGTTGTTTTTGTCGGCACGCCGCGCCTGATCGTGGCACCGGGCAGCGTGCTGGTGCTCAACCCCGGCGGGGTGCTGGTCGACCAGCTGAGCTACACCGATCCGCTCAGCAGCCTGCTTGCCCAGTCCCAGCAAATGCCGGCGGAAACCCTGCTGTCGGACGTGGTGGATGCGGTGGACCGGGCGGCGGAGGACGAGCGCATTGCCATGCTGCTGATCCAGCTCGACTACCTGCAGCACGGCGGGCTCAGCAAGAGCCAGGAAATTGCCCGCGCCCTGGACCGGTTTCGCGCCGCCGGCAAGCGCATCGTCGCCTACGGGGACAACTTCACCCAGGACCAGTACTGGCTCGCGGCGCAGGCCGATGAAGTGCTGCTCAACCCCATGGGTGCCGTGCTCTTGCAGGGCTACGGCGTCTACCAGAGTTATCTCAAGCGTCTGCTGGATAAGCTGGCGGTGGATGTCCATGTGTTCCGCGTCGGCAAATACAAATCCGCGGTGGAGCCGCTGGTCCGCGACGATATGTCCGACGCGGCGCGCGCCAACGCGCTGGTGTGGCTCAACCAGCTGTGGGACAGCTACAGCGGCGGCGTCACCCGCACCCGCAAGCTGGAGGCCGGCGCGGTGGATGCCTATATCAACAATATGGACACTGTGTTTGCCGCCACCGAAGGCAATACCGCGGCGGCGGCCCTGGCCCAGGGGCTGGTGGACGCCATCGTCACCCGCGACGAGCTCAACGATTACCTGATTGAGCGGGTGGGTGCGGACGACGAGGGCTGGTTCAAGGGGATTGGCTTCGAAGACTACCTGCACATCACCGACCGCGAACAGCTCGACCCGCTGCCCCACGATGTGGTGGGGCTGGTGGTGGCCAGCGGCATGATCGTCGACGGCGAGCAGCCGGCGGGCACGGTGGGCGGCGATACCCTGGCCAGCCTGATCCGCGACGCGCGCCGCGACGATCAGGTCAAGGCGCTGGTGTTGCGGGTGGACAGCGAGGGCGGCAGTGCCTTCGCCTCGGAGATCATTCGCCAGGAACTGCTGCAGTTCAAACAGAGCGGCAAGCCGCTGGTGGTGTCCATGGGCTCGGTGGCGGCGTCAGGCGGCTACTGGATCTCGGCGCCCGCGGATGAAATCTGGGCGACGCCCGCCACCATCACCGGCTCGATCGGCATCTTCGGCGTGTTTCCGACTCTGGACCGCGCCCTCGACAAGCTGGGCATCAGCAACGATGGCGTGGGCACCACCCGGCTGGCGGGTGACCTGCGCCTGGACCGGCCCCTGGACCCCATTTCCCAGCGCGCCATCCAGTCCACTATCGAACACGGCTACCAGCGTTTTCTGGACGTGGTGGCGACGGGCCGCAGTATGAGCCGGGAGCAGGTCGATGCACTGGGCGGGGGCCGCGTGTGGTCGGGGGTGGCCGCCCGTGAGGCGGGCCTGGTGGACAAGCTGGGTTACCTGGAGGACGCCGTGGCCTCCGCCGCCGAGCGGGCCGGGCTCGAGGACTACACCCTGCAGCTGATCGAACCGGCGCTGACGCCCCAGGAAGCCCTGCTGCGCGCCCTGTTCCAGGTGGTGGGCCCGTCGCCGGCAGCGCACGCGGCGCCATCGGGCCGGGGCGCGGTGAATCGCTGGCTGGAGGCGGGCTGGCGCCAGTTGCGCTGGCTGACCCAGCTCAACGACCCCCAGGGTATGTACGCCTGGTGCAGCGGCTGCCTGCGGCCCTGAGTCGTTGGGGTGGCGCGGCGCGCTCAGCGGTGCTGAGCCTGCTGCTGCCACAGCTCAAACCCGCCGTCCAGGCTGTAGACCTCGCGAAATCCCTGGTTGGCAAAAAAGGCCGCCGCGCTCTGGCTGCTGTGGCCGTGGTAGTAATAGACCACCAGCGGCTGCTCCCTGTCGGCCCGGTCGATAAACGCCGCGGCGCTGCTGCCATCCACATGCTGCGCGCGGGGAATATGCGCGGTGCTGTAGGACCGGGCATCGCGGATATCGACGATGCTCACCTGCGGGTCGTCCAGCAGCGCCCGGGCGTCGGCCAGGGCGATGCGTTTGAAGTCGGTCATAAGGCGGCTCCACAATGGATAGGGCTGTACCGCGGCGGGACAGGTCGCGCATGGTAAGCTCTGCTGGCCTGCGCTGCGAGCCCGTAACCAGTAAAACGCCATGACGCACCGTCCCCGATCCCCGTCTTCCGCCTTTGATCTGCGCGCCCGCTGGCAGAGCCTGCGCTGTGCTGTTGCCGGCCTGGCAGACCTGCTGCGCGACCAGCCCCATGCGCGCCTGCATGCGCTGGCGGCGGTGGTGGCGACAGGGCTGGGCGGGTGGCTGGGCCTGTCGCGCCTGGAGTGGGTGCTGCTGGTGCTGACCATCGGTCTGGTGTGGGCCATGGAGGCCCTCAACTCGGCGCTGGAATACCTGGCGGATGCCAGCGTCCCCCAGCAGCATCCGCTGGTGCGCAAGGCCAAGGATGTTGCCGCCGCGGGGGTGCTGCTGGCGGCACTGGCGGCGCTGGTCAACGGCGTGCTGTTGTTCGGGCCGCCGCTGTACCGGCTGTGGTTCTGACGCCGGGCGGGGCTCCGCTCAGGCGCCGTCCAGCCGCGCTGTGCCGAGGCCGCGGTAGCCCAGCCACCAGCGGTTGAAATCATCCAGGATCATGTACAGACACGGTATCAGCAGCAGCGTGATGACCGTCGCGAACATGATGCCAAACGCCAGCGACACCGCCATGGGCATCACCAGCTGGGCCTGCACGCTGGTTTCCAGCAGCATCGGCAACAGGCCAAAGAAAGTGGTCAGGGATGTCAGCATGATGGCGCGGTAGCGCCGGGTGCCGGCCTCGATCACCGCAAAGCGCTTGCTCTCGCCGTCGGCCACCGCGCGGTTGACGAAATCCACCATGATCAGGCTGTCGTTGACCACCACCCCGGACAGCGCGATGACCCCGAAGAACGACATCATGTCGAAGGGGATGCCGATCACGATATGGCCGACCACCGCGCCGATGATGCCGAAGGGGATCACGCCCATGATGATCAGCGGCTGCAGATAGGAGCGCAGCGGCACGGCCAGCAGTGCATAGATGCCAAACAGCGCCATGGCGAAGCCGACCAGCAGGCTCTTCAGCAGTTTGCCGGTTTCCTCGGACTCACCGTCCACCGCGATACTGACGCCGGGGTAGTCACCGCGCACTTCCTGCCACCACACCTCAAGCACATCGCCGATGATCCGCGAGGGCTCGGTAAAGTGCTTGTCGACCTGCGCCGAAACCACAATGGCGCGCTGGCTGTCGATGCGTGTGGTCTTGCTGTAGCCCGGCGTTACATCGACCTCGGCGACCGAAGCAAAGGGCACCTGGGCATTATCGCCGCTGCGGATATACATGTTTTCCAGTGCGGCGATGGTTTTACGCTCGGCCTCGGGGAAGCGCACCATCACCTTGATCTCATCGTTGCCGCGCTGTACGCGCTGGGCTTCGACGCCGTAAAAAGCGTGGCGCACCTGGGTCGCCAGTGACGACAGGCTGATACCCAGCGCTTCGGCGGCCGGTTTGACATCCAGCACAATTTCCTCGTTGACCGCCGACGCGCCGTTGCGTATGTCAAAGCTGCCCTCGTAACCGGCGAGTTTCGTTTCCAGTGCTGCGGCAGCCGCCTCGAGTGTGTGCATGTCGCGGCCCATCAGCTTGAAGGCCAGTGCCGGTCCCGCCATGTCATCGGCGGCACTGAAGGACAGCACCCGCGCGCCGGGGATATTGCCGACCCGCTCGCGCCAGCGCTTGACGATCTCGTCGCTGTCGATATCGCGCTCTTCGTTCTTGGTCAGCTCCAGCATGAAATCGGCGTAGCGCCCGTCGCGGCCAAAGGAAAATACGTGGCGGATAAACCCGGTGTCTGCTCCGGCGTCGCGCTGGTATTCCGCGTCGAGCTGGTAGATCGCATCCTGCATGCGCTGCTGCGCGGCAATGGTCTGGGCCTCGGTCGTGCCGTCCACCATCTCCAGTTCCGCGCGGATAAAGTCGGCGGGCACTGCCGGGATCATCACGTAACGCACCACGCCACCTGCCACCAGCCCGGCGGTGATGATCAGCAGTGCCAGGAAGCAGGCCGCGGTGGTGTAGCGGTGGTCCAGGCAGCAGCTGATCAGCGGTCGGTACACGGTGTCGATAAACAGCTTCAGCGCACCGTTGCAGAACTGCGGTATAGCGTCGAGCCTCTGCCACAGGCGCGAGGTGCCGGGGCGGCTGTGGGCCAGATGGGCGGGCAGTATCCACTTGGATTCCACCAGCGAGAACATCAGGCACAGAATGATGACCCAGCCGCAGGCGGCGGGAAAACTGGCAAACGGGCCGCCGGTGAACAGGGTGGGCAGGAACGCCATGATGGTGGTTAGCACGCCGAAGGTCGCGGGCATCGCCACTTTCTGCGCGCCGGCAATCACGTTGTCCAGGCTGTGACCTTTCTCCTCGCAGGTGCTTTTCACGCTTTCGCCGATCACGATGGCGTCGTCGACCACGATCCCCAGCACGGTGATAAACCCGAACAGGCTGATCATGTTGATGGTGGTGTTGACCGGTGGCACCGGCATCAGTGCCAGGGTGCCAAGAAAGCACACGGGCAGGCCGACCATGACCCAGAAGGCCAGCTTGATATCGAGAAACATCGCCAGGATTACAAACACCAGCACTGCGCCCATAGCGAGGTTGGCCAGCATCATGTTCAGGCGGCTCTCCAGATAGAAAGTGATATCCGCCCAGTAATCGATATATACGCCCTGGGGCAGGTGCTGCTTTTTGTCAGCGACGTACTGCCTGGCTGCCCGCGCCACCGTCAGCAGATCCTGGTCACCCACCGCGTACACGGTGATGGCGATGCCCGGCTTGCGGTCGAACAGGGAAAATCCCTGCTGCTCGACAAAGCCATCGCGCACGGTGGCGATATCCCCCAGCATGACCCGGGTGCCGTCGGGGCGGGTGATCAGTACCACCTTTTCGAAGTCGTGCTGGCGGTAGGCCTGGCCCTTGGTGCGCAGCATGATTTCGCCGGTGTCGGTCTTTATGGCGCCGCCCGGCAGGTCCAGTGAAGAGGCGCGGATCGCGTTGGCGATATCGTTCAGGCTGAGATTGAATTTACGCAGCGTGGCTTCGGGCACTTCAATGCCGATCTCGTAGTCGCGGGCGCCGAATATTTCGGTGTAGGCGATATCGGGCAGGGTCAGCAGTTCGGTGCGGATTTCCTCGGCGAGGTTTTTCATGCTCGCCTCATCGAGGTCGCCATAGACCTGGATATTTATGGCGTGCTCACGGATCTGCAGGCGGTTGATCACCGGCTTTTCGGCTTCCTCCGGAAAACTGGTGATGGCGTCGACGGCGCTCTTGATTTCGTCCAGTACCGCGAGGATGTCGTAGTCCTCGTGGAGTTCGACCCGGACCCTCGCCAGGGATTCTGCGGCGGTGGCTTCGACGCGTTTGATAGCCTCGATATCCTTCAGCACCTCCTCGATCTTGAGCACGATGCCCTGTTCCACTTCGGCCGGCGCCGCGCCCGGATAGACCATGGTGATGATGATGACCTGGGGGTCGATATCCGGAGTGGAGGTGCGCTGCACCTCGAAGAACGCGGAGTAGAGGCCCACCGCGATAATCACGACCATCAGCAGGTTGGCGGCGACATGATTGCGCGCGAACCACGCGATCAGGCCGATCTCGGTGCGGGGTGTCGGGCTCATGCGCGGTCCCCGGCCGCAGCCTCGGGGGCCAGGGCTTTGGGCGGTGCGGCGAGATCGGTGGCGGCGGCCTCTGTCAGTTCCTCAAACAGGGCGTCGCTGGGGATCACGGTGCCGACCTCCACTTCGCGGCCGCTGACGGCGCCAGGTATCAGCGACAGGCACACCCGCTCGCCGGGTTCGAGGCCGGCGCGCACCAGAATGTGCGGTCCCTCGGTGGTGAGGATTTCCACCTGGCGGTCGCGCAGGCGGTTGTCGGCATCGATCACCCAGATGCGGTTGCCGGCGCGCAGGATATGTCGCGGCAAGGCCACCAGATCCTCAAACCGCCGGCCATCAATGGCGGCGTCCACAAAGCTGCCGAAACGCAGTGCCTGCTGGCGAGGCCGGTCGAGGCCGTAGGGATCATCGACCTGGGCCACCGCAAACAACACCCGGGTGCCGGCGTCGAATACTCCCTCGGTGCGCACCAGGCGTCCCCGCCACTGATGCAGCTGGTCGCCGACGCTGGCATAGAAGGTGACGGCGGGGCTGCTCGCGCCGTGGGCGTGCATAGTGGGCAGATTGAGGTAGCCGAGCTTGCTCTCCGGCAGGGCCAGACGCACCTCGGCGTAGTCCACCGCGTAACTGTGGCCCAGGGTACCGCCGACATTCACGTACTGGCCGATATCCACCGCCTTGCTGCGCAGCAGGCCATCGTAGGGCGCCCGCAGAGTGGTGCGCTCAAGCTGTATGCGCGCGTAATCGAGCTCGGCGCGGGCCGCGTCGAGCCGCGCCTGGGCATCGATCAACTGAGGCTTGCGCAGCGCCAGGGCTTCAGCCTCGGGGCTGCGCTTGACGCCGCTGCGGTATTTGAGCCAGTCCTGATAGGCGACCTCCGAACGGCCCTTTTCCTCGGCCAGTGCGCTTTCCGCGCTGGCTACGGCGGCGGCGGCGCGTTTCAGCTCGGCCTGGTAGTTGCGGTCGTCGATCTGCAGCAGGGCGTCGCCGGCGCGGAAGAAACCGCCGGCCTTGAAGGCTGCGGACACCCCCACCACCTTGCCGGCGACCTCGGCGATCAAGGCGGTCTCGGTGCGGGGGGTGACATTGCCCTGGGCGCGCACCTGGACGCGGATATCCTGATAGACCGCCTGGGCGGCCTCGACAATCAGCGGGCGCTGGACGATGGCCTGCTGCTGTGGCAGTGGCCGGTTGAGCCATAAAAGAACGGCGATGGCGAGTGCACAGCCGGTGATAAGCAGCGGAAGCAGTACTTGCTGGCGGGAGGGCACGGTGGCGTCCAGTGGGGTGGTGAATGCGCGCGGCAGTTTAGCGCAGCTCGATGCGGGGAAATATTACCGCCCATTTAACTGCAGCGACCGACGCGGTAACCGGCTTACTGCACCGGCGCCATCAGATGCGCCATGCGCACCGCGAGGCGGAAATACAGGGGCCGCCGCTCAAACTCCTGGTAGGGCACCATCTGGCTGTTGGCGAAGTCGTCCAGCAGCATGGTTTCAATTTCCTGGTTGAACGCGGTGTCGCGCACCAGCAGGTTGATTTCAAAATTGAGACGGAAGGAACGGTTGTCCATATTGCTGGTGCCTACGCAGCTGATCTCGTCGTCGATCAACAACACTTTCTGGTGCAGGAAACCGCGCTGGTAGCGGTAGAAACGCCCGCCGGCCATCTGGATATCGCGGAAATACGCGTAGGAGGACAGCTGCACCAGGCGGTTGTCGGCCTTGTCCGGCAGCAGTATGCGGACGTCGACCCCGCGCAGGGCTGCGGTCTGCAGTGCGGTGACAATGCTCGCGTCGGGCACGAAATAGGGGCTGACAATCCATAGCCGCTCGCGCGCGCTGGCGATCAGGTGCATATAGGTCAGGGTGGTGGTTTCCAGCATGTCGGCGGGCCCGGTGGCCAGTACCAGCACATCCTTGTCCCCGGGTGGCGGGTGATCTTCCCAGCGCAACTGGGCAATCTGATCGGTGGCCCAGAACCAGTCCTCGACGAAGATCAGCTGCGAGGCCAGCACCGCAGGCCCTTCAATATGCAGGGAGGTGTCCCGCCAGGGCGTCAGAAGGGGGTGGCGGCCCAGGTACTCATCGCCGATATTGCTGCCGCCGATAATCGCCCGGCGCCCGTCGGCGATGGCGAGCTTGCGGTGGTTGCGGAAATTGAGCTGGAAGCGGTTGCTGGGGCCCTTGGTGCTGTTGAAGGGGTGGATCTGGACGCCGGCTTTGCGCAGTCGCCTCAGGTAGCGGCGCCGCAGCTGGAAGCTGCCGATCTCGTCGTAGATCATCAGAACTTCCACGCCGGCCTCGGCGCGGGCGATCAGGCGCTGCAGCAGCGCTTCGCCGATCTCGTCGTCGCGCAGAATGTAATAGATCAGCAGCAGGTAGTGCTGAGCACTGTCGATCAGCGCGAACAGGCCGTCGAAGGTGGTCTCGCCATCGATCAGCAGCCTGATGCGGTTGCCGCCGGTGGAGGGCTGTATGCCCAGGCGCTCGCGCAGGATCAGGTTCAGCGGGGGCACCGGCAGGGTAGCGGGATGTTTCTGCAGCAGCGCATCGACCTCGCGGGCCACCCGGTGCAGTGCCGGGTCATCCTGACGGCGCGCCCGTGCATAGCCATGAAACCGCGGCCGGCCGAAGATCCAGTACACCGGCACCATGATCAGCGGCATGGTGACCAGGGACAGAAACCAGGCCACCGCCCCCTGCGGGGTCCGGCTTTTCATGATGGCCTCCATGGCCGATGCGATCCCCACCAGTTCGATGGCGATCAGCAATGCGCTCAACAGCACCAGGCCGTTGCTGTCCGCCCACTGTAAAAGATTAGGCAAGGCTGCTTCCCTTTCGATGTCTGGCCGGAGTATAGCCGGCTTGCCTGATGTGCTGGTGTTCGGACTGCGCGTCTGCCGCTGCAGTTTTTCCGAGGCGCGACGGCGGCTTGATGGTATAGTCGCCCGCCCATGAAACGCTGTGTGAGAGGGGCAATGACCAGGATTTTTCAACACCCATCCGAGTTGGCCGCTTGTGTCGGCCAGTCACTGGGCCATAGCGACTGGCTCACCATTGATCAGCAACGCATCAACCTGTTTGCCGATGCCACGGGCGACCACCAGTGGATACACGTCGACCCCGAGCGCGCCAAGAGCGGCCCGTTCGGCAAGACCATTGCCCACGGCTACCTGACCCTGGCGCTGGTGAACTGGTTCCTGCCGCAGCTGATCGATGTGCGCGGCATCAAGATGGGCGTCAACTACGGTTGCGACAAAGTGCGTTTTCCGGCCGCCGTGCCGGTGGGCTCGCGGGTGCGCGGCAGCGGTGAACTGGTTGCTGTCGAGGAGATCAAAGGTGCCATTCAGTCGGTGGTGCGCGTCACCGTCGAGATCGAGGGCAGCGACCGCCCGGCCTGCGTGGTGGACACCATCTCGCGGTACTTTCCCGAGTAATCAGTGGCCCGAATAGTCAGTGGCTCGGCCTAAAGCGCGAGGCGCAGGGTGCGGAATCACTTCCGGTGCCCTGCGCTGGGCCTGTGTTGCGATATAAGGCTGCGACATAGGGTTGCTGCAGGGCGTTGCTACATCCGCCAGCGGCCCGGCTCCAGATCGAGGCGGGTGACCTGGCCGTCGGCGTCGGTGTCGCAGGACACCTTCATCGGGGTGCGCTTGCCGTCCACATCCGCCAGGGCGTTGATCATCAGCGTGTATTCCTGGTCGCGGGTCTTGACGGCGACGTCCTTGTGGAAGCGCGGCGCCTTGGCGAGCGCCTGGGTTGTGGTCAGCTGCGCGTGACAGCGTTCGAAGGCCTCGTTGGCGGTGGCAGACAGAACGGGTGCCGACAACAGGGCCGCGGACAGGGTCAGCAGGGTACTGGTCAGGGTCTTCATGGTTGATTCCTCGCGATGGCGGTATAGTCTCTTTACGCAACCTTCATTGCGGGGTGGACTTTAGCGTCGTCAGTTTCGTTATGCAACTTTTTGTGCCGTGCCCGGTTGCAGCCTCAGGAGAAGTGCTATGACCAAATCCAGCTTTGCGGAAATGCCCTGTTCGCTGGGTCAGGCCCTGGACGTGATCGGCGAATGGTGGAGCATGCTGATCATCCGCGACCTGATGGTATTCGGCGGCAGCCGTCGCTTTGAGCAGCTGCGCGAGGGCCTGGGGATTTCCCGCAATATCCTCACCGAGCGGCTGCGCAAGCTGGAGGAGGCGGACGTCATTCGCCGCCAGCCGGTCACGGAGGGCGCGCGCCGCCAGGCCTATCAGCTCACCGCCAAGGGCTGGGAGCTGATGCCTGTGATGCTGGCCATGGTGCAATGGAGCGAGCGCTGGCGACCCGACCCCGAGAGTATCCAGCTGCGCTTTGTGGACCGGCGTGATGAACGCCCCCTGGCGCCCATCGCGGTGTATTCTCACGATGGCCGCAGCCTGGGTCCTGATGACATTGAGCCGCTGCCCAATACCCCCGAGGCGAGCCTTTATCTGGAGAAATACGCGTCGTGAGTGAAACACCAGCAACGTCCATCCGACTTGCCGCCACCGTGGTGCTGTTGCGCGATGCGCCCGGCGGTATGCAGGCGCTGTTGCTGCGCCGCAACAGCAAACTGGCTTTTGGCGGGGGTGCCTGGGTCTTCCCGGGCGGCGCCGTGGACCAGGCTGATTTTGCCGGGGTGCCCGATGACCTGGATGCCGCCGCCTGGCGCGCCGCGGTGCGCGAAGCCCGCGAAGAGGCCGGCATGTGCCTGGCCGACACCGATCTGCAGTACTTCTCCCACTGGACCGCGCCGCCGGAGGCGCCCAAGCGCTTTTCGACCTGGTTTTTTCTGGGGGAGGCGGACAGCCAGGAAGTCTCGGTGGATGGCGGCGAGATTCACGACCACCGCTGGTTTCGTCCCGGGGATGCCTTGGTGGCCCAGCGCGAGCAGCAGATTGAGCTGATGCCGCCCACCTTCGTCACCCTGGTGGAACTGGCCGACTGCGACAGCGCCGCCAGCGCCAGAGCCTACTACCAGCGCCGCGGCCTGCGCCGCTACGCCACGCGCTTCACGACCCAGGGCGACCGGGTATGCATGCTGTATGAAGGTGACGCCGGCTACGAAGCCCGCGACCCGGAGCGCAGCGGCCCGCAGCATCGACTGTGGATGCACCCCGACGGCTGGCGCTATGTCAGCACCCAGGACGGGCGCGAATAGTGGCAGTGCCCAGCTCTTCAGTCGGGGTTGTGTGCCAGCAGCCGGTCGACGATCAGCCCGAAAAAACTCGCCTGCTGCGCGTTCTGGTAGTACCAGCCCAGATGCTGGCTGCATTCCTCACACAGACAC
>JAVEVZ010000059.1:0-12031 GCA_034004805.1 Spongiibacteraceae bacterium
AGTAGTAATGTTGCAACGTCTTATCCCCGCTGTACTGGCGCTGGCCCCCCTGGCCGCCAGTGCGGAACTCGTCAGTTTTCAGTTCTCCGGTTATGTCGACAAGGCCCAGGCCTACGGCAGCGCGAATTCCGCGCCGCTGGTCGTTGGCAGCGGTTTTACCGGCACTTTCAGTTATGAGCTGGTGGACGGTTGGCAGAGTCTGCCGGCCTCCAGCGACCTGGGCGCCTTCTTCAGCCGCCTGGCGTGGCAGCTGGAATTCGATAGCGGCCACCAGGCCAGCTTTGGCGTCCCGTTCCAGACCATGCCCTATCCGGTCGGCAACGACGCGGTAGTGGGCAATGATGGCCATCCCCTGTGGAATCTCGGCAATGCGGCGCAGGATTCCATCCTGCTGGGTTCGGTCGCGCTGCCCGTGGGGCCCGCCATGAGCGAGGTGACTACCAGCCTGCCCAATGCCGGCCTGCTGAGTTTTGGCTTCGGCTTTTTTGACGAAACCCTGACCGCGCTGAGCTCGGGTGCGGTGACGCCGGCGGATTTTGCGCTCACCGATTTCGGCAATATCCAGTGGTTTATTGATGTGGGCGACGTGGGTTTGTTGGGCGGCCGTTCCACCGACGACTGGCAGGGCTACCAGTTGCGCGGCGCGGTCACTGCCTTCACCGCCGTGCCACTCCCTGCCGGGCTGCCCCTGCTGGGCTCGGCCCTGTTGGGACTGCTCATCGTCAAAGCCGGGGCGCGTCGAGCCTAGGTCATTCCGGGAATCGAACCCTGGGCAGCGCCTCCAGTTCGGGCCGGGCGAACAAATAGCCCTGGAACAACTGGATGCCCAGGTCTCGCAGCACCTGGTATTCAGCGAGAGTTTCCACGCCTTCGGCGATAGGATTTATGCCCAGCTCCGAGGCTGCCAGCAGGATGGCCTTGACGATACTGCGGCGCCTGGGGTCCTTCTCAATGCCCCGCACCAGTTTCATGTCCAACTTGATCAGATCGCTGTGCAGGTCGGCCAGCAAATTGAGGCCAGCATAGCCTGCGCCGAAATCGTCTATCGCGGTGTTGAATCCGCTTTTCTGGTAATACTCCACGATTTCACGAAGACGCCCGTGATCGACGATCCGCTCCTCCTCGGTGAATTCAAAAATGATCCGTTCCTGGGGAAAGTCGCAGCGTCTGGCTGCCTGCAGGGTGGTTTGCAGGCATCGCGCGGGATCGTAGACCGCATTGGGCATGAAGTTGATGCTGAGCATGCAGTCCATGCCGAGGCGAGCGGCGGTTTCGACGGCGGCGACGCGGCATGCCTGATCGAAGCGGTAGCGGTTGTCATCGTTGATCCGGCTCAGCACTACCCCGGCGGGCTCACCTGCGGCGCCTCGCACCAGGGCCTCGTAGGCGAATGTCTCGCGGGAATCGCAATTGACGATAGGCGAAAGGCCATTTTTATAGTGAAGTCCAGCGGTGACCGGTTTTCACACTGGGCACAGCCGCCGAGCTTGTCATGCATGCTCTGTATCCTCTTTATTTTCCTTGTCGCGCTCGAACCAGCGTCCCAGCCACAATCCCGACTCGAACAACAGCCACATCGGCACCGCCAGCAGGATCTGCGAGAACACATCCGGCGGGGTCAGCAGCATGGCCACCACGAAACAGCCGACGATGATGTAGGGCCGTTTGGCGCTCAATGCCGCGGGGCTGGTGATGCCGGTGCGGATCATCAGCACGGTGGCGATGGGTATTTCAAACGCCAGGCCAAAAGCGAAGAACAGCTTCAGCACGATGTCCAGGTAGTGGTTGATATCGGGCGTGTAGGCGATGCTGGTCGGTATTACCGAGGCGAAGAAATTGAAAACCAGCGGGAACACCAGGTAATAGGCGAAGGCGACGCCGGCGTAGAACAGCAAAACGCTGGACACCAGTATGGGTATCGCAAAGCGCTTTTCGTGGCGGTACAGGCCCGGCGCGATAAAACCCCACAGCTGAAACAGAATGTAGGGCACTACGATAAAGATCGCTGTGACCACGCTGAGCTTGAAGGGCACGAGAAACGGCGCCGCCACCTCGGTGGCGATCATGGACGTGCCGGGGGGCAGCAGCGCGCGCAGCGGCTCCGACACGAACAGATAGATCTCGTTGGCGTACATAAAGGGCACAATAAATGCCACCAGTACGGCCAGCACGCAGCGCAGCAGGCGGTCGCGCAGTTCGGTGAGATGGGCCACCAGGGACATGGGGGGGTCGTCGATATCGCTGCTCATGAATCGCTGGACTTGTTGCGCTGTTCGGGGTTCAGGTCGTCTTGGATGCCGGCCGGCAGTTTTTCCAGATCCGTTTTGACCTTGCTCAGATCGCTTTTCAGGCCGCCGCCAATGCTGCGAATTTCCTGCTCCGTCTCTTTCAGGGACTGCAGCACGGACTCGTTGTGCAGATCGCGCTTGATCTCATCGGCGCCGATCTCGCGCTCGAACTCCCGGCGCAGATGGTTGAAGGTGCGCCGCGCCCGGCCCAGCCACAGGGTGACAGTGCGCACTGCCTGCGGCAGGCGTTCGGGGCCCAGCACCAGCAGGCCCACCACCATGATCAGCAGCAGCTCCTGCAAACCGATATCAAACATGATTCTCTACTCAGGCTTGAGCCGGGCTTACTCGGGCTTTCTGTCCGCAGTTTCCGTGCGGTGTGGCGTTTCGCCCGGCGCCTGTGTCGCGGAGGCCTCGGCCTTGGTGTCAGCATCGGCGCTGGCATCGGCATTGCCGTCATCGCCTATGCTTTTGCGAAAGCCCTTGATCGCGCTGCCCAGGTCGGTGCCGATGCCCTTGAGCTTCTTGGTGCCGAACAGCAGCACCACGATCAACAGTATGACGAGCAGTTCTTTGATACCGAATCCCATCATGGGGTACTCCTGTTTGTGACTGTCTGAGTTGCCGTCTTGAGTCGTCGTGTCAGGGACGAGCCCTGGGGCGGCTGGCTTTTTCCTCCAGCCCGGACAGATCGAAACGGCGGGCCAGTTCGGCCATCACGTCGCGATAGTCGCAGTTCAGGTGCGAGAGCATCACCAGGCAGTGAAACCACAGGTCGGCGGTTTCGCTGACCAGTGTCCCGGCATCGCCTGCGGCCTCGGCGTTTTTCGCGGCGAGCACCGTCTCTATACACTCCTCGCCGACCTTTTCCAGAATCTTGTCCAGCCCTTTGCTGTGCAGGCTGGCGACATAGGACCGGGCCGGGTCTGCATCGCGCTTGCGCTGTTCCAGCACCGCGCTCAGGGCGGCCAGCACCTTGTCGGCAGCGATCTCACCGCGGGTCTCGCCCGGTATCTCCCTGCCTGTTGCATCAGCCATTGCCGTCTCCGTAGATGGCGTCGGGGGCCTTCAGTACCGGCTCTACCGGCTGCCATTGATCGCCGTTCAGCCGCTGGTAAAAGCAGTGCTGGCGACCGGTGTGACAGGCGATGCCGCCGACCTGTTCCACGCGCAGCAGCAGCGCGTCGTTGTCACAGTCCAGGCGCAGTTCATGCAGCTTCTGGACATGGCCCGAGCGCTCGCCCTTGCGCCACAGCGCCTGCCGCGAGCGCGACCAGTACACGGCGCGACCCTCGGCCACGGTTGCGGCCAGAGCGTCGCGGTTCATCCAGGCCAGCATCAGCACCTGGCCGGTGACGTGGTCCTGGGCGATGGCCGGAGCCAGGCCGCGCGCATCCCAGGCTACGGCATCCAGAAAGTTCTCAGACATGGTGGTCAATTCAGCAGAATACGGGCGCTGCATTATGGCACAGCGCCCAGCAGCCACGCTGCCACTGCCGCGCCGCCCAGCGCTGCGATGACTGCACCCAGCAGCAGATTCCAGCGCCGCGCCCGGGCCAGCGCGGCGCTTAACTGTGCCTGGCGGGCCTGCGCCTCGGCAGCGGTATCCTGCACCTGCAGCCTGGCGTGCACCAGCCCCGGGATTTCCGGGAGCTTCTCCAGCCAGTCCGGCAGGTGGCGCCACAGGCGCCTGCCCACGCCCAGCGGCGAGTAGCGCTGCCACAGCCAGCGCTCCAGAAACGGCTGCGCCGTGCTCCACAGATCCAGCTGCGGATACAGCTCGCGGCCCAGCCCCTCGATATTGAGCAGTGTCTTCTGCAGCAGCACCAGGGAGGGCTGGACCTGCATATCGAAGCGTCGCGCCACCTGGAACAGGCGGATCAGCAGCTGGGCAAAGGAAATCTCCCCCAGGGGCTTTTCGAAGATCGGCTCGCAGACGCTGCGGATCATGCCCTCGAAGGCGTGGATGGAGGTGGTGGCCGGCACCCAGCCGCTGGCCACGTGCAGCTCGGCGACCAGCCGGTAGTCGCGCTGGAATATCGCCAGCAGATTGCGCGCCAGGTAGTACTGGTCGGCGTCGGACAGCGAGCCCATGATCGCGCAGTCGATGGCGATGTACTGCGGGTCCCGGGGGTGCTCGCGGGACACAAAGACATTCCCCGGGTGCATGTCGGCGTGGAAAAAACTGTCGCGAAACACCTGGGTGAAAAAGATTTCCACGCCGCGCTCGGCCAGCAGCCTGAGGTCCGTGTTCTGGGCGTTGAGGGCGTCCAGATCGGTGACCGGAATCCCGTCGATGCGCTCCATGGTGAGCACCGTGGGGCGGCTGTAGTCCCAGTGGATCTCGGGCACATAGAGCAGGTTCGAGCCGGCGAAGTTGCGCCGCAGGGCCGCGGCATTGGCGCCCTCGCGCTGCAGGTCCAGCTCGTCGAGGATTGTGTGCTCATAGTCCTCGACGACCTCCGGCAGGCGCAGGCGCCGGGCGTCGGGGAAATAGCGGGTGACCACACGCGCCAGTGTGAACAGCAGCGCCAGGTCCTGGCGAATAATGGCTTCGATGCCGGGGCGCAGCACCTTGACCACAACCTCCCGGCCGTCGTGCAGGCGGGCGGCGTGGACCTGGGCCACCGAGGCCGAGGCCAGTGGCTGGGGGTCGAAGGCGGCAAACAGGGTCGCCACCGGCGCGCCCAGGGCCTTTTCGATCAGCGCCTGTGCGTGGGCGCTGTCAAAGGGCGGGACCTGGTCCTGAAGTCTGGCGAGCTCGTCGGCGATATCCGGCGCCAGCAGGTCGCGGCGGGTGGACAACAGCTGGCCGAACTTGATGAAGATGGGCCCCAGGGCCTCCAGCGCGAGACGGATGCGCTCCCCCGGGCTGCGCCGGGGCGCGGGCAGCAGACGCCACGGCCCCAGCCGCCACAGCCAGCGCCAGACGCCCGGCAGCTGCTCGGCGTCGAGCAGGGTGTCGAGGCGCTGGGCGAGGGCCACGCGCAGGATAGTCAGCAAACGGCGCGGGCGTATCACGGCGTGCGTCGACTCCGCTGGAATTGCTGCCAGCGCGCCAGCAGGCGGTCGCTGTCGGCGCTGAGGGTGTCGACTGCGCGATTGAAGGTCTTGATTTCCTCGGGATGGGGAAACCAGCCGCTCTCTTCGCGCAGGAATTCGTCGGCCTGTTCGCTGAGGCGTGCCACGCCGGCCTTCAGCGCCTGCCCGCCCTGGCGCAGACCGCGCCCCAGCTGGTGGCCCAGGACATCGCCGAACAGCCGCGCCAGGGGCGCTTCAAAGTCGGGGTCAAGGTCCTTCAATATGCCCTGAAGTGCCAGCAGCCGCTCGCTGTCGCCCGTGAGCTGCAGCGGGCTGTTGATCAGGTAGCTGGCCGGATCCCGGGCCTGCAACAGGCCGGCATAGGCGCTGGCGGGGCCGCGCAGCTGGCAGTCGGCGGCGGCGTCCCAGCGCCGCGCCAGGCGCAGGCGGTCGTCGCCGATCAGGACAAACAGATCCAGGTCGGGGGCGCTGCTCTGGAAGTGAAAGACGCTGCCGGCCAGCGCCCCCAGGCGTCGCTGGCTGCCGGGGTCCATTGCCAGGCCGCGGTTGAGGAGCCGCTCCAGGGCGGCCAGCGCGAGGTCGGGCAGCATCAGGGTTTCAGTCCGCGGTGCAGGGCGACGATGCCGCCGGTCATGTTGTAGTACTCGACCTGGGCGAAACCGGCCGCCTCCATCATGGCCTTCAGGCTGTCCTGATCGGGGTGCATGCGGATGCTCTCGGCCAGGTAGCGGTAGCTGTCGGCGTCGCCCGCCACCAGACGGCCGATGGCGGGCAGCACATTGAAGGAGTAGCCGTCGTAGATTTTGCCCAGCAGCGGGCTGGCGGGCTTTGAGAACTCCAGCACCAGCAACCGGCCACCGGGTTTGAGGACCCGCAGCATGTCGCGCAGCGCCTGGTCCTTGTCGGTGACGTTGCGCAGGCCGAAGGCGATGCTCACCACGTCGAAATGGTTGTCCGGAAACGGCAGGTGCTCGGCGTTGGCCTGCACGTAGTCAATATTGCCCACCAGCCCCTGGTCCACCAGCTTGTCGCGGCCGACTTTGAGCATGGAGTCGTTGATGTCCGCCAGCACCACCCGGCCGTCGCGGCCCAGCAGGCGCGAGAACTGCGCGGTGAGGTCGCCGGTGCCGCCGGCGATATCCAGCACCCGGTTGCCCGCCCGCACCCCTGACACCTCGAGGGTGTAGCGCTTCCAGAGCCGGTGTATGCCGCCGGACATCAGGTCGTTCATCAGGTCGTAGCGCGCCGCCACGGAGTGAAAAACCCCGGCAACCAGCCGCGACTTGTCGGCGCTGGCGACGTCGCGGAAGCCGAAATGGGTGGTGGACTTGTCGCTCATGAAAGGGCCTCGTTGTCTCAGCCGGGCATTGTACGTCAGATGCCCAGTTCGTCCCGCAGTTGGCGCATGCGTGCTTTGCGCTCGGCGTTGCTGAGCTGGCGTTCGGCGCGCTCGGGCAGCGCGGGCGGGACCGGCACGGCGAGGTCCTCGCCGGCCAGGACCCGTTCGCACAGCAGCTGGTAATTGCGCTCGAACACCGGGTAGGACTGCCGTTCGGGCTCCCCCGCCAGCAGCGCCCAGCCACTCTGCCGCCCGGCCTCGTAGACCGCCGGATGGCTCCAGGCGTGGGCCGACTTGGGGCTTGGCGCGCGGCAGGCCTCTTCGAAGGCGGCGCGGGTGTGGGGCAGGCCCAGGTCCTCGGGCTGCGGCTGGCAGTGCTTGCGCAGCACGTGCAGGGATGGCAGGTAGTCGCTGGCCTGGATCGCCCGGCGACCGCCACTGGCGATCTGGGCCGGGGTGAAATCCGCCAGCGCGTCCAGCCACAGCTGTTTGGCCATCGCCAGGTGGCGGGCGGTGGGGAAGGCCTTGTGGAACTGGTTGTGGTAGGCGAGCTCGAGCTCGACAAACACGTGGCTGACGGCGTCCACATGGTCGCGGGTGGGTGGCGGCCGCTCAGAGGTCTTCGACGAGCCCTGCTGCCCAGCTGCGGTCGGTGAGCCGGTCGAAGATGGTTTGAGCGCCTTGCGCGCCTGGCTGATCAGCGTATCGCTGTCCCGCATGGTGATGTCCTGTCAGCTGGTGTTGGGTCGCCCACTGGTATTTGACATGTTGCAGAAACTTGCTGTTCCAGGAGCGGTGCGCTTCGCCGCTATCGTGCCAGAACAGCACGAACTCCGGTATCAGGCGGCGCGCAAAGGCGGGGTCGATACTGGCCATTGCGAGGATATCGAACACCGCGGCGCTGGGTTGCCAGCTGGCCGGCAGGCAGCCCAGCTCCTGCTCGTTGGTCAGCGCCTGGCGGTAGCGCGCCCACTGCTTGCGGATGTGTTGCACGAACAGCGAGCTCCAGTTGCGCTGGAAGCTGCCGCGCTCGCGCCACAGCAGAATGAATTCCGGAATCGCGTCTTCAATGAAGTTGCGGTTGATGCCGTCGCGCTCAAGGATTTCGAAGACCTCCGGCGCCGGCTGCCAGTCGTTGTCGATCTGCACGGTGCGCTGTTCTTCGACGCGCTGGTATTTGTACTCCTTCCACTTGCGCACCGCGTGCTGCAGGAAGGTGGAGTTCCAGGAGGCCTTGGTGGCGCCGTTGTCGCGCCAGTAGGTGATGAACTCCGGCAGCAGCACTTCGATAAAGTCCGCCGGTACGCCGTGGAAGTTGGCCAGGTACTTGAGGGTTTCCTCGTCGGGGCGCCAGTCGGCGCCCAGGGCGCTGGGGCCCACCGCGCCGGTTGGCCGGCTGCTGCGCCGGTGCGCGGCCGGGGCGGCGGCGGGGGGCGCAGCCCGGGATCCGGCCTGGGGTGTGGCATTCAGCGCGTAGCGCACACTGGGGCCCTGGCTGTGGCGTGCGCTGCCCAGTTGCACCAGGCCCTGGTCGACCAGCGCGGTGAGGGTGTCCTGAAGTTGCTGGGTGCTCCAGAACGGCAGCCACTGGCCCAGGCGCTCGCGGTGCAGGGTGCACCAGCCGTCCTCCGCCGCCAGCAGGCCGTGGCAGTCGGCCAGCAGCTGGTACAGGATCGCCTGCTCCAGGCCGAGAGTGGCGGCCAGAGTGGGTGAAAACCAGAGTGGGCGTTCGGGCAACAGTGAAGACATGGGCACGGGGTCAGGGATTTGCCGGCATTGTACGTAGCCCGCCGCCGCACCGCCAACGGCGTCGCCGGTGCGGCCTGTCGGCCATGGCCTGATAGCATAGCGGCTTCTTTTTATTGTGTTCGAGCGGAGTCAGCATGGCCAAGTCCCGCACAGCGTTTGTCTGCAATGACTGCGGTGCCGAGTTCAGCAAATGGCAGGGCCAGTGCGGCGAGTGCGGCGCCTGGAACTCGGTGGTGGAGATCCGCCTGGGGCCCGCCCCCCGCGCCGGTGCCAGCCGCGGCGGCTACGCGGGCGCCGCCGGCGGTGAGCTCACCCGCCTGGCCGATATCGAGCTGGGCGAGCTGCCGCGGATCTCCACGGGTGCCGAGGAGTTCGACCGGGTGCTGGGCGGCGGCCTGGTGCCGGGCTCGGCGGTGCTGATCGGCGGTCATCCGGGCGCCGGCAAAAGCACCCTGTTGCTGCAGACCATGTGCCAGCTCGCCGCCAGTCTGCCGGCGCTGTATGTCACCGGCGAAGAGTCGCCCCAGCAGATCGCCATGCGCGCCCGGCGGCTGGGCCTGCCGGTGGACGCGCTGCAGTTGCTGGCGGAAACCCAGGTGGAACAGATTCTCGCCACCGCCCAGCGCGTGCGCCCCAAGGTGCTGGTGGTGGACTCGATCCAGGTGGTGCACAGCGATGCCGTCGCGGCGGCCCCGGGCAGTGTGTCCCAGGTACGGGAGTGCGCGGCGCAGCTGATCCGCTATGCCAAGCAGAGCGGCACGGTGCTGTTTCTGGTGGGCCATGTCACCAAGGACGGCAGCCTCGCCGGGCCCAAGGTGCTGGAACACATGATTGACGCTTCGATCATGCTGGAGGGCTCGGCGGATTCCCGCTGGCGGACCTTGCGCGGCATCAAGAACCGCTTCGGCGCGGTCAACGAGCTGGGCGTGTTTGCGATGACCGACCAGGGCCTGCGCGAGGTGAAAAACCCCTCGGCGATCTTTCTCAACCGCGGCGAGGAACCCTCCTCCGGCAGTGTGGTGATGGTGGTGTGGGAGGGTACGCGTCCTCTGCTGGTGGAGATCCAGGCGCTGGTGGACGGCTCGGCCCTGGGCAACCCGCGGCGGGTGGCGGTGGGTCTGGAGCAGAACCGGCTGGCCATGCTGCTGGCGGTACTGCATCGCCACGGCGGGCTGATGCTGGGTGATCAGGACGTGTTCGTGAACGTGGTGGGCGGGGTCAAGGTGCTGGAGACCTCGGCGGACCTGGCGCTGCTGGTGGCCATCGTCTCCAGCTTTCGCGACGCGATCCTGCCACAGGACCTGGTGGTGTTCGGCGAGGTCGGCCTGTCGGGGGAGATCCGCCCCGTGCCCAGCGGTCAGGAGCGACTTCAGGAAGCGGCCAAGCACGGCTTCAAGCGCGCCATCGTGCCCCGCGCCAACCGCCCGCGGCAGGCCATCGCGGGCATGGAGGTCATCGGCGTGACGCGGCTGGCCGAGGCACTGGAAGCCCTGTGACCCGCGCGGAACCGCGCCGCCCCGTGTACTAAAGAGACCCTTAGAACAGGTCGCCGCCGTTCATCTCGAGGCTGTCCAGCGGCGCGCTGTCCAGCGGGCCCTGCTCGAGCATTTCAGGGGGCGCGTACTCCTCGCGGAAGATTTCGAAGATGGCGTTGCGCTGGCCTGGCGCGGCGCGCTGGCCGGTTTCCGGGTCGATGCGCACCGTGACCAGGCCGGGGGGGCGCTGCGGGATGCGCTCGGGCCGCCCCTTGAGGGCGGTTTCCATAAAGTCGATCCAGATCGGCAGGGCGGCGGTGCCGCCGTATTCGTAGCGGCCGAGGTTCTGGTTCTGGTCAAAACCGACCCAGGTGGTGGTGACGACGCCGCCGCCGTAGCCGGAGAACCAGGCGTCGGTGGGGCCGTTGGTGGTGCCGGTCTTGCCGGCCAGATCATTGCGCCCCATGCTGCGCGCGCGCCGCGCAGTGCCGCGCTCGACCACGTCCTTGAGCAGGCTGTCCATGATGTAGGCCAGGCGCGGTTCCAGCACCCGGGGCGCCAGCGGCGCAGCCTCTTCTTCCAGCAGCGCGTCATTCTCAGCCAGCAGTTCCTCGAGGCTGGCGAACTCCTCCAGCGGCGCTTCGAGCGGGTCGTCAGTTGCGGCTTCTGTCGCGGGTACAGCGTCGGTCTCTGCGGCGCAGTCGTGGCAGGCGCGGGGTGGCCTGGCTTCGAAGACCAGCTCCCCGTCGAGGCCACTGATTTCAGCGATCAGATAGGGGTCCACCCGGTAGCCGCCATTGGCGAACACCGCGAAGCCCCGGGCGATGGACAGCGGCGTCAGGGAATGGCTGCCCAGGGCCAGGGACAGGTCGCGAGGCAGCTCGTCGGCCTCGAAGCCGAAGCGGCTCACGAACGCCAGTGCGCGCTGGATGCCCAGTTGCTGGAGCAGGCGAATCGAGACCAGGTTGCGCGACTTGTACAGGCCCTCGCGCAGCCGGGTCGGGCCAAAGAACCGCCCGCCGCTGTTGGTGGGCCGCCAGGCTTCCTCGAGCCGGGGGTCGTTGAATACGACGGGGGCGTCGTTGATCACGGTGGCGGCGGTGGCGCCGCCATCCAGTGCCGCGGCGTAGAGAAAGGGCTTGAAGTTGGAGCCCGGCTGGCGGCGGCTCTGGGTCACGCGGTTGAACTTGCTGCGCTGGTAATCGAAGCCGCCCACCAGGCTCAGTATGGCGCCGCTGTCGGCATCCAGCGCCACCAGGGACGCCTGCACCACGGGAAGCTGGTCCAGTGTCCAGCGGCCGTCGTCGCCGAGTTTCAGGCGCACCACGTCGCCCACCTTGACGACCTCCGCCGCGGTCTTTGGCCTGGGCGCGCGACGGTCGACATCGATATAGGGGTTCAGCGTTGACAGGCCGTCCTCCCAGCCCACCTCGACGGTCTGGCCGTTGGCCAGCATCGCGCTGAAGGACTGCTCCGCGATGCCGGTCACGGCGGCGGCGCGCAGCTCGGCAATGGTGGGCATCGCCCGCAGTTCCTGCTGCCAGCGCTCGCGCTGTTGCTGCGGGTCGTCGCCGGCCGCAAGGCGCCGCTCGGGGCCGCGGTAGCCGTGGCGCCGGTCATAGGCGAAGACGCCGTCCATCAGGGCCTGCTGGGCGCGGCGTTGCAGCTCGCTGTCGACGGTGGTGGTCACCCGGTAGCCGCGGGTGTAGGCCTCGGTGCCAAAGCGCTGGACCATCTCCTGACGCACCATCTCCGCCACATAGGGCGCGTCGAGGCTCAGGGTCGGGCCGTAGTAGCTGGCGGTGACCGGCGCGGCGATCGCCTGCTGGTAACTGGCGTCGTCGATATAGTCCAGGCTGAGCATGCGCCCCAGTATCCAGTTGCGGCGGATCAGGGCGCGCTCCGGGTTGGCCAGCGGGTTGTACGCGGAAGGCGCTTTGGGCAGGCCCGCGATCATCGCCCACTGGGCGAGGTTCAGCTCGGTGATGGATTTGTCGTAGTAGACATGGGCGGCGGCCTCGACCCCGTAGGCCCGGTTGCCGAGGAATATTTTGTTGAGGTAGAGCTCAAGGATTTCCTCCTTGCTCAGCTCGCGCTCGATCTGGATGGCCAGCAGGATCTCGTTGAACTTGCGCGCA
>JAVEVZ010000372.1:0-2648 GCA_034004805.1 Spongiibacteraceae bacterium
CGCTGCTCGCATCGGGAAAGCCGATCACGGTGATCTGTCCCTCGGGCAGCGCCGCAGTTGCCGCGAGCAGCAGCTGGTCCATGCCCGGATTCCGGGTAGCCGAGGCGGCCGCACTGGCCGGCTCAGAGCTTGCGCGGTCAGTGCTGGCGGGTTGAGCGCTCGCGGCCGCGGCGGGCTCGGGTGTGGTGAGATGGATTACCAGTCCCCGGCCCAGCATATAGGCGCCGCTGAGCATGCTGAGTGCGACCAGCGGCGCCAGCAACGCACCGAGATTGCGGTGGCTGATCAGCACCGGCCCGCGCTTCATGCGGCGCGGGAGAAGTTTCGCAGCGCGCAGGCGGCGACGCATCGGCCACCACAGTACCAGTCCCGAGATCACAAAAAACAATCCGCCGATGCCGCTTGCCAGCAGGACCAGCTCACCGGTCATGCCCAGCAGCAGTTCCACATGCAGTGTGCGCAGCCAGTCCAGGGCGCGCACGAGACCGCTGTACCCGGTGAGGGGCTGCAGAGTAACGGGGGCCAGCAGTGTCGAGTTGCGGTTCTGGTCCACCACTATCCAGAACGGGCGTTCGGGACTGGGCGGTTTGGCATAGCCCTTTGCGATGTCCGGAAACTGCGATTCAATCAGTGCAATATCGCGCGCCAGTTGCGGCGCCGTAAACCATTGTGGCTGGGCGCTTATGCCGGCAGCCACCGTATTGCGCAGAATCGCGTCGCGGTAAACCAGCGCGCTGCCGGTAATGGCGGCGACGACAAACACCAGCATCAGCGCAATGCCCACACGCCGGTGCCAGGTGCGCAGCCAGGCACCGGCCCGGGCCTGGCTGCGGAGCGTTGCGGTATCAATCATGGTCAGAACTGAATGTCGTAGCTCAGCTGTGCGCTGCGCCCGAGACCCTTGAAGTTGCGTGAGTTGGAGCCGCCACCCGCCTGGGAGTGGTAACTGAAGTAATCCTTGTCCGCGAGATTGTTGATGCCCAGGCTGAAGTTGCCAACCGGGGTCATCCAGTTGGCGTAGAGGTCAAAGGTGGTATAGCCGTTGAACGCTTCATAGGTTGCGCCGCTGGCGTCCTTGAATTTGCGATCGAAAAGGTAGTTGGCCTGCAGTCGCGTGCTGACGGTCGCAGCCCAGTTGTGCTCCCAGCTCAGGTTGAGGCGGTTGGGGCTGATATTCACGCCCGACAGATCGGTATCGGTTTTGCCATCCTGGTCGCTGTCGAACTCACCCCGCAGGTAGGCGTAGCGCAAGCCCAGCGTGTCCTTGGCGCCCAACAGCCAGTCCGCCCGCAACTCGATGCCGTCGATCTCGGTCTTCTCGCGCTGCACGCTGAAAATCCCGTCGGCGTCGGGCTGCAGGCGCTGGCCCAGATCGGACTCCGAGGTGAAGTAGGTGATCTGGCCGCGCAGGCTGTCGAGGTTCAGCTCCAGCCCGATTTCATAGTTTTCGGTGAGAATGGGCTTGAGATCGAGAAACTGCTCGACGCTCTGTCCGGGAATATCGATACCGCGCAAGACGCGCCCGACATCCGGCATGGAGAAGCTTTCCGAGTAATTGGCGTAGATACGCAGCGGCTCGGTGAGCTGGTAGGTTGCGCCCATATTGACCAGCGTTTCGGAAAACGACGGCGTACCGCCGGTGACGGCCTGACCACCGTTGTAGGAATAGAGCGTGGTGAAATCCTCCACCTCCAGCTCGGACTCCTCCTGGCGAACGCCGGCACTGACGGTCAGCTTTTCAATGCCCACATACTCCAGCTGCAGAAAGGGCGCGTAGTTCTTGTAGACCGTCTCAGGCACCCAGGCGCGACCTGTCTGGATCAGCTCCTGCTGTGTTTTATCTTCTACGACATCCACCCCGTAAACCGCGTTGACCGGCAGATCAAATACCCGGTCCTTGCTCAGGGTCAGCTTCATGCCGTATTTCTGCGACTGGTTTTCCGACTGGTCAAACACGTTTGCGCCGAACGCGGGATCCTGGAATGTGCCGAAGGTGCCGCCCCCGTAGGTCCCGGCAAAATCCTGGCTGAACAGTTGCAAGCGCAGCTGGTGGCCAAACAGGGCTTCGTGCAGGTAGTTGAGGCTGATGGTGGTGACTTCATTCTGCGGCGCGTCACCGGGCACATCCGCCTTGATTGCCGTGGTGGGTATACCGGCAGCGAGGTTGCCGTTGACGCCCAGCCAGTCGTTGTGATTTTCAATGCGGTAGTGGTTGTAGGTGAACTCGATGCGCTGCTGGTCCAGGTTGTAACCCAGCTTCAGAAAGGCGTCGTAGCTCGCCGAATCCATGGTGTCGCCCTGGGTGTTGTCGAACCCGATCACCTCGTCATTGGCGTCGTAGCCCACACCGGTCTCACGGTAGCCAAAGCTTGCGATGGCATCGAAGCGGTCGACGCTGCCTGAGAGGGTATAGCTGGCGTTGTAGCCGAGGCTTTCGCTGACGTCCGCGTCCTGCGCTTCGATGCCGATACGAAGGCTGTGCACTGTTTCCTGAGTCGGCTTTTTGGTGATCAGGTTGATAATGCCGCCGGCCGCGCCCAATCCGTGGATGGCATTGGCGCCGTGGATGACCTCCACCCGTTCAATCATGATCGGGTCGATGGTATGGCCATCGCGGCCGCCCTCGCGCAGCGGGTTGGACTGGGGCG
>JAVEVZ010000373.1:0-2639 GCA_034004805.1 Spongiibacteraceae bacterium
TGAAAAACCGGCAGCATGATAAATATCGTCAGGAACAACGACAGGCCCAGCAGGATCTGGTTGGATGGCGTGCTCTGCAGCCCCAGCGCCTGGCGCAGAATCGCAAACACGATAATGATGCGGGTGAAGGCCGTCATCATCATCAGAAAGGACGGCAACAGCGTCAGCAGGGTCATGACGGCAAGGATCTGCAGCGTCACGCTGTAGTCCTGGCTGCCGTCGGCCTGAGTGGTTACCGTCATGGCCGGTATGCCCGGCAGGGTGGGCACCGCCGGCAGCGTTCCCGGCTGCTGGGCCAGCACCAGCCCGGGCAGCAGGCACAGCAGTGCGACAATCGCCCAGCGCAGCTTCATGTGCCGCGCCCCAGCAGGCGTTGCAGGGTGCGGGCAAAATCCGGTTGCGGCGCGGACGGCTCCGGCAAGGGTTCGTCAAAGCGGTGCAGAAGATTGACCTGGCCCGGCGCAACCCCCAGCAGCAATTGCGTGTCACCGGCACGCACCAGCACCACCCGCTCGCGCACCCCGACCTGTACCGAGGCGCTGACCCGCAGTTGCTGGTGGCCGCCCAGGGGCAGTTGCTGGACACGCCGCAACAACCAGGCCAGCGCCAGAATCAGCACCAGCACAGCCAGTAGGCCCATCACCACGTTCCAGGGGTTCAGGCCCGGCGCTGCGGCCTGCGCTTCGGCCTGCGCCAGGCCGGTGGACAGGGCCACCAGGCACGGCGCGCCGCGCCGCCAGCAAAGGGGCCAGCCTGCTCGTCGCACAGTTCGCTTCACACCTCGCCTCACACAACCACCCTCGAGGACACTCAACGCAATTTCTTGATGCGCTCGGACGGACTGATCACATCGGTCATGCGTATCCCGAATTTTTCATTGACCACCACCACTTCGCCGTGAGCGATCAGGGTGCCGTTGACCAGCACGTCCAGCGGTTCGCCGGCGAGGCGGTCCAGTTCGATCACCGAGCCCTGGTTCAACTGCAGCAGGTTGCGGATCGTGATCTCGGTATTGCCCACTTCCATGGAAATCTTCACCGGGATATCGAGGATCACATCCAGGTCGGGCGCATCATTGCGCCGGCCGCTGTCCTTTAGTTCGTCGAGGCGCGCAGGTGCGGGCTGTTCGCCGGCCAGGACTGCGTCGATCGCCGCCTGATCGGTGTCGTCCTCCTGCTCGGCCATGGCGGCCGCCCACTCCTCCGCCATCTTGTCCTGATCGGGCTCGTCGTTCTCGCTCATGCTGTTCTCCCAAAAACGCCAGCAAGCTGTTGTGCTGGATTGCTTTACCTGCCGGCTTCGCGCCTGCCACGCAGTGCCGGCTGCTTCTGTTGTCCGATACCCCGTCCCGGCAGCTAGCCCGAACCGCGCTGGTACTTGCCCAGTATCTGCAGCGCTAGATTGCCCCGCGACTGGCCAAGTCGAGCGCGCAACACCGGCACGCCATTGGCCGTCAGGGCCAGAGCGTCGTCCATCTCCACCGGAATCACATCGCCGGGCGCCAGGTCGAGGATATCGCGCAGCGTGATTTCGCGCTCCGCCACCGTGCAGTTGATTTCCACCGTGGCGCCCATCACATCCTCGCGCAACGCCTTGACCCAGCGCTCGTCGGCGTCATCCACATCACTCTGCATGCCGGCATCCAGCGTCTCGCGGATCGGCTCGATCATCGCGTAGGGCAGCGTGATATGCAGGTCGCCGCCGCCGCCGTCCAGCTCCACGTGAAAGGTGCTCACCACCACCACTTCGCTGGGGCTGACGATATTGGCCATCGCCGGATTGACTTCCGAGTTCACGAACTCGAACTGTATCGGCATGATTGCGCGCCAGGCTTCCGTCAGATCGACAAAGGCCTGCTGCAGCACCATCTCGACGACCCGCAGCTCGGTGGGGGTGAATTCGCGGCCCTCGATCTTGGCGTGGCGGCCGTCGCCGCCGAAGAAATTGTCCACCAGCTTGAACACCAGCTTGGCGTCCAGTATCACCAGGCCGGTGCCGCGCAGCGGCCGCAGTTTGATCATATTGAGACTGGTGGGCACGTAGAGGGTGTGGACGTATTCCCCGAACTTCTGAATCTGGATGCCGCCCACCGCGACATCGGCGCTGCGCCGCAGCAGGTTGAACAGGCTGATGCGGGTGTAGCGCGCGAAGCGCTCGTTGATCATCTCCAGGGTGGGCATGCGCCCACGCACGATCCGATCCTGGCTGGTCAGGTCATAGGCCCGCGCCTCGCCGGAGCCAAACGCCTCTTCGGTATCGACATCCCCCTCGTCGACGCCGTGCAGCAGCGCGTCAATTTCTTCCTGGGTCAACAGGTCCTGCACCGCTCTACCCTCTGCCGCCGCGCATCACTGCATCACAAAACTGGTAAACAGCACATGCTCGACACCGCCCTGCTCCGCATTTTCCGGCGCCACGATGCCCTCACTGACCAGTACCTCCTGGATCGCCTCGCGGGTTTTGTCGGCCAGCGCTGCACGTCCTTCCGGGGTCTGCAGCTCTTCATAGCGCTCGCCACTGTAGAGCAGCACCACGCGGTTGCGTATCAGCGGCATATGCTGCTGGATACCGGCGATCACCGCCGGGTCGCGAGTCTGCACGCTGACTTCCGCCTGCAGATACCGGGTGCGCCCGCGCGC
>JAVEVZ010000060.1:0-11890 GCA_034004805.1 Spongiibacteraceae bacterium
GCCCCTTCGGCGACCACACGGGCTACTACAACGAAGTGGAGCGTTTCCCGGTATTTACCGTGACCCATAACAGTCACCGTGAAGCGCCCATCTACCACAGCACCTACACCGGGCGGCCGCCGGATGAGCCGGCGGTATTGGGCGCGGCACTCAACGAAGTGTTTGTGCCGATTATCAGGCGCCAGTTTCCCGAGATCGTGGATTTCTACCTGCCGCCGGAGGGGTGTTCCTACCGCATGGCGGTGGTGACCATGCGCAAGGAATATCCGGGCCACGCCAAGCGCGTGATGTTCGGGGTGTGGAGTTTTCTGCGCCAGTTTATGTACACCAAGTTCGTCGTCGTCACCGATGACGACATCAATGCCCGCGACTGGCGCGACGTTATCTGGGCCATGACCACCCGCATGGACCCGGTGCGCGATACGGTAATGGTCGAGAACACGCCCATCGATTATCTGGACTTTGCGTCACCGGTTTCGGGGCTCGGTTCCAAGATGGGTTTCGATGCCACCAACAAATGGCCGGGGGAAACCCAGCGCGAATGGGGTCAGCCCATCGCGATGGACGCCTCGGTGAAGGCCGAGGTCGACGCGATGTGGGAGGCGCTGGGGCTGTGAGCGCACCGCATAAGGCTGACAGCGAAAACCTGCAATCGCTGGCGTTTGACGCTCGCCTGCCAACCCCGTTTCCCCGGCTGCCGCCGCTCGCGCTCTATATCCATATTCCCTGGTGCGTGCGCAAATGTCCCTACTGCGATTTCAATTCCCACGCCCCCGACGGCGCGCTGCCCGAAACTGATTACGTCCGCGCCCTGTTGCGGGATCTGGACGCGGACCTGGCTTATGTCGCCGGTCGCCCTGTTACCTCGATATTTTTCGGTGGCGGCACGCCCAGTCTGTTTTCGCCGGAGGCGATTGCCGGGATTCTGCGCGGGGTCGAACAGCGTGTGGCACTGGCGCCGGATGCCGAGATTACGCTGGAAGCGAACCCGGGCACCGTCGATGAGTCGCGCTTTGCGGGGTTCGCCGCCGCCGGGGTGAACCGCCTGTCGATCGGCGTGCAGAGTTTTGCCGACAAGCATCTGGCCGCGCTGGGCCGGATCCATTCCGGCGACGAAGCACAGCGCGCGGTTGCCGCGGCGCGCGCTGCCGGCTTCGACAATTTCAACCTCGACCTGATGCACGGCCTGCCCGGGCAGACCGTGGCGGAGGCGGAGGATGACCTGCGGCGCGCCATCGCGCTGGCGCCGACCCATATGTCCTGGTACCAGCTCACCGTTGAGCCGAACACCGAGTTTTTCAAGCGACCGCCAAACCTGCCGGTGGACGAGTTACTGGCCGATATCCAGGACGCGGGCGAACACCTGCTGGCTGCAGCGGGCTACCGTCAGTACGAAGTGTCCGCCTATGCCCGGCCCGGTCGCGAGGCGCGCCACAACCGCAATTACTGGGAGTTCGGCGACTTCCTCGGTATTGGCGCCGGCGCGCACGGCAAGGTCACCACGGCAGACGGCATCTACCGCTACTGGAAAACCCGTATGCCGGGCGCCTACCTTAAAGCGGAGCGGCCGCTGGCCGGCACCTGTTCCCTGGGGGCGGATGAACTGCCGCTGGAATTCATGATGAACGCCCTGCGCCTGATCGACGGTGTCGACGCCGGTTTGTTTGCGGCGCGCACCGGATTGCCACGCGCACAGATAGCGCCTGCCCTCGCCACCCTGGTTGAGCGCGGCCTGTTGCAGGCGCGCGATGATCGCCTGGTTGCCACCGCGCTGGGCATGCGCTTTCTCAACGACCTGCTGCAGGTTTTCTGAGGCCGGTGGTATCCTTGACGGCCCTGCTCAATATGCCGTTCTGAGGTAACCGCATGGCCGACTATCGCTCCAAAACCTCCACCCACGGTCGCAGCATGGCCGGCGCGCGGGCGCTGTGGCGTGCCACCGGCATGACGGACGCGGATTTTGGCAAGCCCATCATCGCGGTGGTCAACTCCTTTACCCAGTTTGTACCGGGCCATGTCCACCTCAAGGACATGGGCCAGCTGGTAGCGCGCGAAATCGAAAAGGCCGGCGGCGTAGCCAAGGAATTCAATACCATCGCGGTGGACGACGGCATCGCCATGGGCCACGACGGCATGCTGTATTCTCTGCCCAGCCGCGATCTGATCGCCGATTCGGTGGAGTACATGGTCAACGCCCACTGCGCGGACGCCATGGTGTGCATTTCCAACTGCGACAAGATCACCCCCGGCATGCTGATGGCCGCCATGCGCCTCAATATCCCCGTGGTGTTTGTGTCGGGCGGCCCGATGGAAGCGGGCAAAACGCGGCTGGCGGATCGCAAACTGGACCTGGTGGATGCGATAGTCATCGGCTCGGATGCCAACGCCAGCGATGAAGACGTCGCCGAGTACGAGCGCTCGGCCTGTCCGACCTGCGGCTCCTGCTCGGGGATGTTTACCGCCAACTCCATGAACTGCCTGACCGAGGCGCTGGGGCTGTCGCTGCCGGGCAACGGCACGACCCTGGCAACCCACGCCGACCGCAGGCGCCTGTTCGAGGAGGCGGGGCATTTGATTGTCGACATTACGCGCCGCCATTACGAACAGGACGACGACTCGCTGTTGCCGCGCAGCATCGCCAACTTCAAGGCCTTTGAAAATGCGATGAGCCTGGATATCGCCATGGGCGGTTCCACCAACACGATTCTGCATTTGCTGGCAGCCGCTGAGGAAGCCGGTCTCGATTTCACCATGCGCGATATCGATCGCCTGTCCCGCAAGGTGCCGCAGCTGTGCAAGGTTGCACCCAATACCGAGAAGTACCACGTCGAGGATGTGCATCGCGCCGGTGGCATCATGGCGATTTTGGGGGAGCTGGACCGTGCGGGTTTGCTGCACACCGATATCCCCACGGTGCACGCACCCAGCATGCGCGCAGCGATTGACCGCTGGGATATCACCCTCAACCAGGACGCCGAAGTCGCGACCTTCTTCAAGGCGGGCCCGGCGGGCATTCCCACCCAGACCGCGTTCAGCCAGGCGACCCGCTGGCCCAGCCTGGATCTGGACCGCACTGAAGGCTGTATCCGCTCGCTGCAGCATGCCTACAGCCTGGAGGGCGGGCTCGCGGTGCTCTACGGCAATATCGCCGAGCGAGGTTGCGTGGTGAAAACCTCGGGGGTGGACGACGCGCTGCTGGTGTTCGAGGGGCCCGCGCATATCTGCGAAAGCCAGGAAGACGCCGTCGCCGATATTCTCGAGGACCGGGTCAAGCCCGGCGCGGTGGTAATCGTGCGCTACGAGGGGCCCAAGGGCGGGCCGGGCATGCAGGAGATGCTGTACCCCACCAGCTTTCTGAAATCCAAGGGCATGGGCAAACTCTGCGCGCTGCTCACCGATGGCCGTTTTTCCGGTGGTACCTCGGGGCTGTCGATCGGTCACGTATCGCCGGAAGCAGCCTCCGGTGGCGCGATCGCCCTGATTGAGCCGGGCGATATCATCCATATCGACATTCCCGGGCGGCGCATCGATGTGCGTTTGAGCGACGCCGAGCTGAATGCACGCCGCGCGGCGATGGAGGCGCGCGGCGATCAGGCCTGGAAGCCGGCCAGGGCGCGGCCGCGCAAAGTGTCGGCGGCCCTGCGTGCCTACGCGCGCATGGCGACCAGCGCCGACCGCGGCGCGGTGCGCGATGTCGACCAGTGGTGATGCGCTGAACGGCTAAAAGCCGGGCAATAAAAAAGGGCGCCGGTCAAAGCGCCCTTTTTTATTGCCGGTCTTGTGCCGGTTATGTCGTATCGAAGCGTCAGGCCCTGTGCGGGCTTGTGCTCAGTCGACTTTCGGGCCGGCGGCCAGTATCGCTGCAGAGCAGTCGAACTTCTTGATGTTGTCGACAAACAGCTTGGCCAGTTTTTTCGCCGCAGCGTCATAGGCGGCGCCATCGCCCCAGGCTTTGCGCGGGTTGATGTATTTATCTTCCACGCCGTGGATGGACTTGGGAATGCGCAGGTTGAGTATTTCCAGGTGCTCGGTTTCCGCGTCCAGCAGCGCGCCGCTCTGGGCCGCATTGACCACCGCGCGGGTGACCGGAATGGGGAAGCGCTTGCCGTTGGCTCCTGAACCGCCGGTCCAGCCGGTGTTGATCAGGTAGACGTGGGAGCCAAATTCCTCGATGCGCTTCATCAGCAACTCGGCGTACTCGCGCGCGGGCCGCGGCATAAAGGGCGCGCCAAAACAGGTCGAGAAGGTCGGGTGTATACCGGCCTCTGCGCCGACCTCGGTGGAGCCCACGCGCGCGGTATAGCCGGAGAGGAAATGAAACGCCGCTGCTTCCTTGGACAGGATAGAGACGGGGGGCAGTACGCCGGTGACGTCGCAGGTGAGGAAGATAACCGTCCTGGGCTCGCCCGCCGAGTTGGTCGGGACGCGTTTTTCGACGTGCTCCAGCGGGTAGCTGCAACGGCCATTCTCGACGACGCGCTCCTTGCCGTCCTGGTGGTCGATCACCGTGTAGTTGGTGTAGTCGGGAATGCGGGTGTCGGGGTCCACGTGCACGTTTTCGACAATGGCGCCGAAGCGGATCGCGTTCCAGATAATCGGTTCATTGTCGCGCGACAGATCGATGGTCTTGGCGTAGCAGCCGCCTTCGATATTGAACACCGAGCCCTTGGTCCAGCCGTGCTCGTCGTCGCCGATCAGATAGCGCGACGGGTCTGCTGAGAGGGTGGTCTTGCCGGTGCCGGAGAGGCCGAAGAACAGCGTGGTGTCGCCTTCGTCGCCGACGTTCGCGGAGCAGTGCATGGGCATCACGTCGCGCTCGGGGAGCAGGAAGTTCTGCACCGAGAACATGGCCTTTTTCATTTCGCCTGCGTAGCGCATGCCGGCCAGCAGGACCTTGCGCTGGGCAAAGTTGATAATCACACAACCGTCGGAGTGGGTGCCGTCGCGGTCGGGCTCGCACTTGAAGCCGGCGACGTTGAGGACCTGCCATTCTTCCTTGGACTTCGGGTTGTACTTGGCTGCGCGGATAAACATGTTGTAGCCGAACAGGTTCTGCCAGGCGGTCTCGGTGGTCACGCACACCGGTATGTAGTGATCGTCGTGGGCGCCGACATGCAGGTGGGCCACAAAGCGATCCTTCTGTGCCAGATAATCCTCGACCCGATCCCACAGTGCGTCGAAGCGCTCCCCGTCGAAGGGGCGGTTCACCGAGCCCCAGTCAATGGCATCCTCGGTGGAGGGCTCCTTGACGATATAGCGATCGGGTGGCGAGCGGCCGGTGCGGTGTCCGGTGGTGACCAGCAGGGCGCCGGTGTCGGTCAGTTGCCCCTCTCTGCGCTGCAGGGCCTGCTCGATCAGCTGCGCATGGGTCAGGTCGGTATAAATGGTGGTGGCGCTCATACGTGTGATTTTCCTGTCTTGCCTGAGGCTATCCGCTGTCTCGGGGTGGGGCTCTGGCCGGTTTTTAGACAAATAAAGAAGGGCCGCCATTATGCCAAAAATCCATGGCCGGCGCTAACTTCGCTTAGTGACTCGCGGCGCCGCCCGAGGCGATGGGCAGGGAGGCGATATCGGCCGGGCTGTAGCGGTATTCACGATTGCAGAACTGGCAGTGGGTAACGATCTCGCCCTGCTCGGCAATGATGCTGTCCAGCTCGCGCCTGCCCAGGGATATCAGCGCTTCCATGGTGCGTGTGCGGGAGCAACTGCAACGGGCACACAGGGCCTGGACGCCCAGCACCTGCAGTGACTCCTGGTGAAACAGGCGGTGCAATACGGTTTCCGGCGGCAGCCCGGTCAGTTCCTCGGACTTCAGGGTCTCGGCCAGTACCTGCAGGTGACCCCAGGCGGCGGCATCCTCGTCACTGCTGCCGGGCAGTCGCTGCAGCAGCAGGCCGCCCGCATGTCCGGCGTCGGCCGCCAGCCACAGGCGTGTAGCCAGCTGCTCGCTGTGCCGGAAGTAACTTTCCAGACATTCCGCCAGGTTGCTGCCATCGAGGGCGACGATACCCTGGTAGCGCTGTCCTGAGGCGGGCATCAGGCTGATCGCCAGGTGACCGTTGCGCAGCAGGCTGTGGAAGGCGGGGTCCGTGGCCCCGTCGGCGCCGCGCGCTATGCCGCGCAACTCGCCGCGGCTGTGGCACTCGGCCAGCAGCAGCGGCAGGCTGCCTTCGCTTCTGGCTTGCAGGGCCAGCAGGCCGTCCATTTTCAGGGTGCTGCTGAGCAGCCCCGCTGCGGCCAGACTCTGGCCCAGCAGGTGCTGGACCGGTGGTGTATAGATCTGGTGGCGCAGGGCGTCATGGTAGCTGGTGCCCAGGCGGATGATCGCGCCGCGGATTGCGGTATCCGCGAAGGTAAAACGCAGCAGGTGGTCGCTGCTGGTATCGGGCTGGGACATGGTCAGGAATCCTGTTCTCGGTCTGTCGGCTCCCGGTCCATCTGCTCGTGAAAGCGATGGATCTGGCGGCGTTGTTTTTTGCTGGGTCTGTCCGGACTGACGATGCCCGATGCGCGCAGGACGCTGTGCCTGGCTTTGTGCAGTGCAGCCCGCTCCAGGGATGCCTCGGTCTCGCGGTACAAAAGCGCCGCTTCGGGCGCGCCCCGGCGCTGATCCGACAGGGCCAGAACTTCGATCTCCCGCGTCAGATCGCCTTGCTGCAGGCTGATATGGAGGCCCGCGCTGACCTCACGACTGACCTTGCAGCGCTGGCCATCGCAGCGGACCTTGCCGCCTTCTATGGCCCGCTTGGCAAGGCTGCGGGTTTTGTAGAAGCGCGCGGCCCACAGCCATTTGTCCAGGCGCAGGCGTTCAGGGCTGGCGGGGTTCATCCGGGGGCATGATCTCGTCGAAGTACAAAAAGTCGGGGAAGCCATTGCTGGCCCGCACCGGCAGCTGGCTGTCGGGCTGACGCGGTGCCAGCAGCTGGCCGATGCCGAAGTCGCGGGCGGCCTCTAGCACACTGGCGGTGTCGTCGATCAGCAGGCTGCGGGCCGGGTCGAAAGTCCGCGTCTGGCGCAGCTGCTGCCAGAATCCGGGGTCTTCCTTGGGCGCCCGGAGATCGTGACTGCTGACGATATGGTCGAACCAGGGGGCAATTCCGGTAATCGCCATCTTCAGTTCCAGGCTTTTGCGGTGAGCGTTGGTCACCAGCCAGACCTCGCGCGGCCCCTGTTGCAGGCGCTCGAGAAAGGTCGGGACATGGGGCAGCACCCGGATAAGGTGGCTGATCTCGTGCTTCAGCGCCACCACGTCCAGCGCCAGTTCCCGCGACCAGTAGTCCACGCAATACCAGTTGAGGCTGCCGCGCTGGTCGGCAAAGCGCCGGTGCAGGTCGTCGCCGATGGCGCTCAGTGACGTGCCGCGCCGCTCGGCATAACGCCGGGGCAAATGGTGCAGCCAGAACTGGTTGTCAAAGTGGAGGTCCAGCAGGGTACCGTCCATATCCAGAAGCACGGTATCGATGGATTGCCAGTCAAGCATAGTGGTTGCCGGGTTGGATCGGGCCAGGCATTTTAACCGGAAACGGCACTAAAAAAGGGGGCGCAGGCCCCCTTCAAGTCTCGAGTATCGAACGGAATCGGGTCAGGATTGGCGCTTGCGGAGCGCGCCAAGGCCCAGCAGCGCACTGCCGAACAACAGGCCCGCAGCCGGCAGTGGTACTTCTACATCCATATCGATCGCCGCGACGTTCCGGAAACCCCAGAAGTCGATGGCCCAGTCGCCGGTGCGATCGTCCAATGGCGACGCCATGCGGTCGATTGCGATCAGCACGATGCACTCCTTCAGGTAGAGCTGAAACAGACCGGCATCGTAGCTGTTGCCATTAGCGGGGTCGGCGGGTGCGCCGAGATAGTCGTTGTTGAACGCCAGTTTCTTGCCCTGTTTGCTGTAGATACTGATGGCGGGGTCAAAGCCGCCCGCCAGGATGACATCTCCCGACGCATTGGCGCCGCCGGCGTAACTGCGCGTGGCAAGGCTGACAATACGCTTGTGATCGAGCCGGGCCTCAAACCACTGTACATCCTGGCCCTCATCAAGCGTGCCGCTGAGGGAAATCGGCAGCGTGGCAGCCAGTGCATGAGTGCTGGCCAACGCAAAAAGCAAAGCACCGCAGGCAAAAGCCTGCTTGATCATGTCCTTCATGGAATTTTCTCCTTGAGTTAGTGCTGTAACAGCAAAACCCCATTAGCAAAGCCGGTGCCAAACGGCTATTTCCTAACATTTACAACGAGGTGTGGCACGGTTTCTGGTTAATAAATGCACTTCTGTAAGCTGGGTCGACGCTTTTGCTCGCGCTTCTCCGTGGGTGGGAGCTGGAGTCGCGCGCGGGGCCTGTGTCATGGGGCGACAAGCGGCGTCGGCTGGCCACTCCGCCTGGCAATGGCGGCCATTTCGTGCCGGACCGATGGCGCTTTTGCGAGGGGGTATAAAAAACATACTGCGTGGCGCTGGGAATTTGACTATCCTCGAAGCCGTGCGAGGCGAAACCGGCCTCAAACTGCGCCCGGCGTTGGCAGCGGCGCGTAGTTCATAGCGATGGGGGATAGCACGATGAAAAACAGCGTCGATACCCTGAGCCTGAACCGCCCACCATCCCGATGGGAGACGCTGGCGGGCGTGCGTCTGCAGAACACCGAGCCGGTCAAGGAACAGCTGCTCCAGGAATTGATCGAACTCGAGTCGCAGCTGGCCCACCTCAAGGACGCCAACGGCCGGCACGACTTTTCCCTGGTCCAGACCTACCGGGAAATGATCCATTCCCGGCGCGTGATGTTCCATCAATTGAATCGCTGACGCGGCACCTACCCAAACGGGTAGCGCGGCGCCCTATTCGGCTTGGTATAACGTCTGCGAGCTGTTATGGACATGACGGCTCGTGCTGCTGGTGCCCGACCGTCTTTATCAAGGAGCAGAACTCCCGGGTGATGGATTGCGCGGGCGACAGGTGCCAGTGGTAGCAATGTTCTTGGTGACGCTTGGCGGCCCCTTCCCGGGCCGCCCTTTTCCCCCATGCTGTTGTCCAGATCCGTGGGCTGCTGCGCAATACTTCCACGCTCAACTAATGGTCGTTTGTTTGTCCTGGGTCACCTGTGATACATAGTGTGGCCAAAACAGGGTGGGTGCGGCTCCTGACCGGAGGCTGCCGACTGAGAGGGGCGGGCCAGAGCATGGCCAGGACGGCGCGAGCGCTTACACAGCTGATAGAGGCCACTTATGCGGCGGCGACCGAGCCCCCCGCTTGGTCCGAATTGTTGCGCCAGCTTGCGGACACGATCGGCGCCTCCACCTGCCATCTGCTGTTGCGCAACCCTGTGCACAGCATCATCGAGTCGCGCGGGGTTGGCACATCGCCCTCGGAAGCCGCGCGTTATGTACGCGACGTCAGCGCTAACGACGAGGTCCTGGGTGCGCTGGAGGCTCGGCGAGCAGACCGGGTTGTGCTGAGCCAGGACTTTCTCCGCGAGGATGATATTCCGCCGATGCTCGCCTATCAGCAGTGGTACGGCCCCATGGGTCTGGGCTATTTCGGCGCGGCCTTTTTCGGTGGAAACACCCGCTGTCAGGCCTGGTTGGGCATTGCCAGGGCTCGCACCAGCGGTCCTTTTCCGGAAGCCAGCAGGCAACTGCTTGCCGCCCTTATGCCCCACCTGGACCGGGCCTTCGCCATTACCGAGAGACTGGCCGATGTCCATCAGCTCAGTCAGCTGGCGCTGGATGCGATTGACCAGTTGTCGCTGGGCGTCGTGTTTATCGCCGAGTCCGGCAAGGTGCGGCTGGCCAACGCGCAGGCGAGCCGCATGGCGGAGGCCGGCCTGATTCGTCTTGATGGCCGCAGTCTGCGCTTTGTCGATCGCCATGCCGACCAGCGGCTGCGCGACCAGCTGGCGGCGATACGCCATGAGACTGCGGCCGCAGACATCTTGCCGTTCAGTGTTGGCCCTGATGGCGGCTATCTGGCGCATTGCCTGCCCTACCGTGGTAGCGCTGCCCAGCACGACTGGCTCAACGACCGCCTTTGCGCCGCAGTGTTTATTATCGATACCCGTCAGGAACGGGGAAATATATCCGAACACCAGTTGCGGCAGACTTTTTCTCTGACCCCCGGCGAAGCGCGCGTCTTGCAATACCTGATGACGGGCCTCGACGTCGCAGCCATCGCCCGTCGCCTGAATGTCAGCAGCAACGCCATCCGCTACCACCTGAAAAATATCTACCGCAAAGTAGGTGTGAATCGCCAGTCCAGTCTGGTTGCCCTGGTATCCCGCAGCCTGGGACAGCTGGCGGGGATGTAGCAGCCGCACTGACGGTGTGCCCGGTCGGCGCGTCGCTATCTTCCCCCGCTACTCTGATCAGATGCTTGCTGGCAGGTTGTGACGCTTTTGGAGTTTCTTCCGCCCGAAGATCGATTAAGGTTTTTGGCCCGGTACATGGCTTCGTCCGCCTTCTTTAACAGCGCGTCGGCAGTGACGCCGTCGTCGGGATAGACACTCACACCGATACTGAGCTGAAGCTCGATGGCATGGCCTGAAATCAGGACTGGCATCGCTGCGGCATCACGTACCTTGCCGGCAACAGTAAATGCGTGATTTGGCTGTTCAATTTCGCTCAACAAAATAACAAACTCATCGCCGCCATAGCGACAGGCGGAGTCCGCCGATCTCACACAGCTTCGCAACCGCTCTGCCAGCGCGGTCAGAACCATGTCGCCGCTGGCATGGCCAAACAAGTCGTTAATTTGCTTGAAATTATCCAGATCGATAAACAGCAGGCCCATCTGCTTTTGGTGCCGCTTCGCCAGCGCCAGGGATTGCGTAAAGTGCTCGTAGAACGCATTGCGATTATGCAGGCCGGTCAATGCATCGTGATATGCAAGGTAAGCCATTCTGGAGGTCGTTTCGCGGGAAAAGCGAAGATCGTGGAAAACAATAACTGCACCGATAATCACGCCGTAGCGGTTGTGGATTGGTGCGGCCGAATCCTCAATGGCAAGCTTTGTGCCGTTTCTGTCAATCAACAGGGCGTGGCTCTGCAGGCAGACAATACTGTTGGACAGTATGGCCCGCTGGGCAGGATCCGCGGTCCGCTCCTGACTTTCGGAATCGATTACATGAAAAACGTCACCCAGGGGCAGGCCGATGGCCTCCTCGCGGTTGAAGCCGGTCAGCGCTTCTGCCACAGCATTCATGTACGTCACCCGGCCGTCAATATCGGTGCTCAACACGCCGTCGCCTATTGAGTCGAGCGTAATCCTGGCCTGCTCCTTCTCGACGAACAACTGCTCTTCTGCCTTTTTCCGCGCAAGCTCATCACTCTTGTAGTTGGTGATATCTTCCAGCGTATGAATATGGCCGTCGCATGGGACATGGTCTGTCACTGGAGCCGCATTGTGGCGTACCCAGACGACTTTTCCGCTCGAGCTCTCCAGCCGCATTTCGGAACTGAATGATGTGCCGCTCATCACTGCGGTATTCCATTCGCGAATAGCCTTGGCACGATCCGGCTTATGAATTACTGCACTCCAGTGCGATCCGGTCAGCTCATTGCTGGTCCAGCCGCAAAGTTTTTGATAGGCGGCATTGCTGTAGAGGTATCTTCCGTTCGGGTCCGTAAACAGAATGCTCAGGGGAAATTTATCACTCAGAGGTGGTTTATCGACCAGCGAAAATCTCGGGCTATTGTTCAGCATGGGCTCCCCCTTTTTCATTCCAGGAACTGCTTCAACGGAACATCCAGGTTATCTTCTCGTATGTTAGGGTTCGGCGCTGTCGTCCGGTTCGACGTTGTAGCTTCTATAAAGGCCTGTATTCAGAGAGCCACCAGTTTGGGGCAGGGATCCAATAATTGGAGTCGGGGCCAGGCGCAGCCAGCGCGGGATGTTGTGGCGCGACC
>JAVEVZ010000061.1:0-11844 GCA_034004805.1 Spongiibacteraceae bacterium
GGCAATCAGGTGTCAGTGGTGACCTGGTTCGACAACGAGTGGGGCTACGCCAACCGCATGGTGGATGTCGCGGTGGCCTGGAGCCAGATGCGGGCTGGTGGGATGTCGGACGTCTGACGTCTGACGCTGGACGCTGGACGCTGGACGCGGGGATCGCGGGAATACGGGTTTTGCCAGCGACCGTCGACCCGGCACAACGCATGACAGAGAGTGCCCAGCCAATGCGCTGGCACCGGTTTTAAGCGTCCGACGTCAGACGTCCGACGTCAGACCCAAATACGCTGGACGCTGGACGCTGGACGCTGGACGCTGGGCGCGGGGATCGCGTGAATGCGGGTTTGCCAGGGCCCGTCGACCCGGCACAACGCTTAATAGAGAATACCCGGCCGATCCATTGGCACTGGTTTTAAGCGTCAGACATCAGACGTCCGACGTCAGACTTCAAATAAGGAGAACAAATGCCTATCACCCCCATGACCGCGCTGGCGCTTGCCGGCAAGCGGGTCCTGATCCGCGAAGATCTGAACGTGCCCATCAAGGATGGCGCGGTCGCCAGCGATGCGCGCATCCGCGCGGCGCTGCCCACTATCGAGCAGGCCCTGGCCGCCGGCGCGGGAGTGATTGTCATGTCCCACCTGGGACGACCCGAGGAAGGCCGCTTCGATGCGGTCGCTTCGCTGGCGCCGGTCGCCGCCCATCTGGGCGAGCTGCTGGGGCGCGAGGTGCCGGTGATCCGCGACTGGCGCGGCTACGCCATTGCGCCCGGCGAGCTGGTGCTGCTGGAAAACGTGCGCTTCAACAAGGGCGAAAAGAAAGACGATGAGGCCCTCGCCCGGGACTATGCAGCCCTGTGCGATGTGTTTGTCATGGACGCCTTCGGCACCGCCCATCGCGCCCAGGCCTCCACCCACGGGGTGGCGAAGTTCGCGCCGGTGGCCTGCGCCGGGCCGCTACTGGCCGCCGAACTGGATGCGCTGGAAAAGGCCCTGGCCAAACCCGCGCGGCCGATGGTGGCTATCGTCGCCGGGGCCAAGGTGTCCACCAAGCTGGATGTGCTCACCGCACTCAGTGATATCTGCGACCAGCTGGTCGTGGGTGGCGGCATCGCCAACACTTTTCTCGCCGCGGCGGGCAAGCCGGTGGGCAAGTCCCTGTGCGAGCACGCCCTGCTGGACACGGCCCGCGCCATCGCCGCCAAAGTCGACGTGCCCCTGCCCACCGACGTGGTGGTGGCCGAGGTCACGGGGCCCATCGACGATTTCATGGCCTTTGTGAGCGCCGCGACGCCGGTTATCAAGGCGGTGGACGACGTGGCTGACAACGATATGATTCTGGACGTGGGCCCCGCCACGGCAGCCGCGCTGGCCGCGCGGCTGCGCGCCGCCGGCACCATCCTGTGGAACGGCCCGGTCGGTGTGTTCGAGGCGCCGGGCTTTGCCCACGGCACCGAAGTACTGGCCCAGGCCATCGCCGCCAGCCCCGCATTCTCGATCGCCGGCGGCGGCGACACCCTGGCCGCCATCGACCAGTTCGGCGTGGCGGAGCGCATTTCCTACATCTCCACCGGCGGCGGCGCTTTTCTGGAGTATGTAGAGGGCAAGGTGTTGCCGGCGGTGGCGGTGCTGGAAGGAAGGGGTCTGACGTCGGACGTTTGACGTCAGACGCTACAACCCGTACCAGCCTTTGACGGCTGTTGAAGTTACGCGGCGCCCGGCGCCGCAGCGTCGGACGTCAGACATCAGACGTCCGGCCCCAATTTAAAGTGTTCGGTGCCTCAGGCCCGATCAAACCAAGGGAAGCGACTATGGCACTTATCAGCTTGCGCCAACTGCTGGATCACGCCGCCGAACACGGTTACGGCGTGCCGGCATTCAACGTCAACAACCTGGAGCAGACCCGGGCGATTATGGAGGCGGCGGCGGAGACCGACAGTCCGGTGATCATGCAGGCCTCGGCGGGGGCGCGCCAGTACGCGGGGGCCAATTTCCTGCGCCACCTGATCCAGGCCGCCATCGAGGAATTCCCGCATATCCCCATCTGCATGCACCAGGATCACGGCACCAGCCCGGCGGTGTGTCAGCGCTCGATTCAGATGGGTTTTTCCTCGGTGATGATGGACGGCTCGCTGCACGAGGACGGCAAGACCCCGGCCGACTACGACTACAACGTCAAGGTCACCCGCCAGACCGTGGACATGGCCCACGCCTGCGGTGTGTCGGTGGAGGGCGAACTGGGCTGCCTGGGGTCGTTGGAAACCGGTCAGGCGGGCGAGGAGGACGGTGTGGGTGCCGAGGGCATCCTGTCCCATGAGCAGATGCTGACCGATCCGGAAGAGGCGGCGGCCTTCGTCAAGGCGACCAAGGTCGATGCCCTGGCAATCGCCTGCGGCACCAGCCACGGCGCCTACAAGTTCTCGCGACCGCCGACCGGCGACACCCTCGCCATCGGTCGCATCAAGGCGATCCACGCGCGCATACCCGATACCCACCTGGTGATGCACGGCTCGTCGTCGGTGCCCCAGGACTGGCTGGCCATCATCAATGAGTACGGTGGCAATATCCCCGAGACCTACGGGGTGCCCGTGGAGCAGATCGTCGAAGGCATCCGCCACGGGGTGCGCAAGGTGAACATCGACACCGACCTGCGCCTGGTGTCCACCGGCTCGATACGCCGTTTCCTGGCCCGGAACCCCGCCGAGTTCGACCCGCGCAAATACCTCAAGGAAACGGTCAAGGCCATGAAGGCGGTGTGCAAGGACCGCTACGAGGCGTTTGGCAGTGCCGGCCAGGCCAGCAGGATACGGGTGCTGTCGCTGGAGGCGATGTATCTGCGCTACGCCAGTGGCGAGCTTGACCCCAAAGTGAACTGACGCGCGCATGGAAGCCCGTACGCCGGCCCCGACGCTGGATATTGCGGCGCTGCACCGGTCGCTACAGCCGCTGGCACTGGACCAGCGGCCCTGGCACCCGGAGCCCCTGCAGGCCTATTACCGCTACTACGGTATCGACTTCAGCCAGCGCTATCCGCAGTTCGAGCACCACTGCGGATTTATCGACGCGGGCCGCCACCATATTGTCGGCCATGTGTGGCGCGCCCCGGATGCCACCGCCACCTGTTTCCTGGTGCACGGCTATTTCGATCATGTGGGCCTGTATGGCCGGGCGATCGATTACTGTCTGGCGCGCGGCTTTAATGTCGTTGCCTGGGATCTGCCCGGCCATGGCCTGTCGTCGGGGCCGCGCTACAGCATCGACAGCTTTGCCGAATACGGCGACGTGCTGGACGCCATGCTGACGCACTGCGCTGCGCTGGTCAGACCCTGGTACGGGATCGGCCAGAGCACCGGCGCCGCCATCCTGATGGACCATATGTTGCGCAGCCCCGCGCCTCAGTTCAGCCGTCAGATGCTGATCGCACCCCTGGTGCGGCCCGTCGCCTGGTGGTGGATCCGCGCAGCATTATTGGTAGGCGGCCCGTTTCTCAAACAGGTACCGCGTCGCTTTGCCCTCAACAGTCACGACGCAGGCTTTCTGGATTTTCTGCACGACCGCGACCCGCTGCAGTGGCGGGCGATTCCGGTTGCCTGGGTCCGCGCGCTAAAAATCTGGTTGCGGAGCTTTGTGCGCCTCACACCGACGCCGGATATGCAGCCGCTGGTGGTGCAGGGGCCTGACGACACCACGGTGGACTGGCGCTACAACCTGGGTGTGATCCGCCAGAAGTTTCCCCGCGCGCGGGTGCTGCTGCTGCAGCGGGGCCGCCACCAGCTGGTCAACGAAAGCGCCGTGCTGCAGGAGCCGCTGTGGCGCGCGGCGGACCTGTATCTGGACGGTGGCCGCGAGCAGCGTGAGCAACCTTGATCCCGGTCGGCAGACCCCGGCGCCGGAGTGGGCTACGCTTACACCGGCTGCCGGCCCTGCCGATTGCCAGCGCTGTGCGCAGGCGCTGACCGCCGGCCTTACCACATCGGGTTTTACCGACCGCAGGATGTCCCGTGAACGACCGTGAGCAATTGCTGCTGGAACAGATAGGCCGGGCGATCGCCGCCAACCAGTTGTTGCTGCCGTCTCTGCCGGAGGTGGCGGTGCGGGTGCGGGAGATGACCGCGGATCCCGACTGCGACCAGCGCCGGCTGGAGCAGGAGATCAACAAAGATACGGCGCTGGCCGGACGGCTGATCAAAGTCGCCAACAGTTCCGTGATGCAGCGCGGCGTGCCGCTGCGCTCGGTGGCGCAGGCGATCGCGCGGCTGGGATTGCGGCTGGTGTGCTCTCTGGTGACCCAGCTGGCCATTCTGCAGATGCTGCAGCGTCGGGGTGGCGGCCCCTGGCTGCGCGATTTCGTCGAGACTGCGCAGGCCATCAGCGCCCTGTGTCGGGAGCTGGCGCAGCCGATGCCGCATCTCGACAGCGAACAGGCGGCACTGGCTGGCCTGTTGCACGATATCGGCCGCCTTCCCCTGCGTGAGTTTCTGGCCCAGCAGCCGGCGTTTGCCAACGATGCGACGGCGCGCCGGCACATGGAGGATGCACTGCATCCGACGGTAGGGGCGACGCTGCTGCGCCAGTGGGGTTTTGCGGAGGAGTTGATCAGCGCGGTGGCGGAGCACGAGCAGGTCGAGCGCGACCCCGCCGCGGCGGCTGACTATGCCGACCTGGTGATCGCCGCGAATCTATCGCATTACGGCGTTGAAAGCGGACCTTATGCCCACTGCCGGGACCTGCGTATCCCCGCCCTCGAAAAATGCCGGGTCGAGCTGGCGGCGGGCCTGCGCGGTGCCGGCACCCCACCGCCCTGACCGCCCGCCTGCCAATGCACAGGCGTATCCCGGGGCAGTGACCCGCGCCGGATAGCGCTGGCTCAGAACAGTACGCGGCAGCGGATGGTGCCTTCGATTTCGCGCAGCTTCTGCAGGGCGAGCTCGCTGTAGGCGTGATCGATATCCATGACCACGTAGCCGATGTGTTCGTTGGTCTGCAGGTACTGGCCGCCGATATTGATCCCGGTCTCGGCGAATACCTGGTTGATGGCGGACAGCACCCCCGGCACGTTGCGGTGAATATGCAGCAGGCGGTGCAGGCGCGGGTGAGCCGGCAGCGCCACTTCGGGGAAGTTCACCGACGACAGCGTGGTGCCGTTGTCGCTGTAGCGCACCAGTTTCTCCGCCACTTCCATGCCGATATTTTCCTGGGCCTCCTGCGTCGAGCCGCCGATATGCGGGGTGAGGAACACGTTGTCGAAGGCGCGCAGCGGCGACACGAATTCCTCGTCGTTGGAGCGCGGCTCGGTGGGGAAGACATCGATGGCGGCACCGCTCAGATGCTTCGATCCCAGACTCGCGGCCAGGGCGTCGATATCGACCACGCTGCCCCTCGAGGCATTGATCAGGATCGCGCCCGGCTTCATCTGTGCCAGCTCGCGCTCGCCGAGCATATTGCGCGTGCTCGCGGTTTCCGGGACGTGCAGGCTGACGATGTCGGAACGGCTCAGCAGTTCGCTGAGGCTGGCGACCTGCGCGGCGTTGCCCAGCGGCAGGCGGCTGACCACGTCGTAAAAACAGACCGTCATGCCCAGGGCCTCGGCGATGACGCTGAGCTGCATGCCGATGCTGCCGTAGCCGACGATGCCCAGGGTCTTGCCGCGGATTTCGTAGGAGCCGGCCGCGCTTTTCTGCCACTCACCGCGGTGTGCGGCGGCGTTCTTTTCGGCGACGCCGCGCAGCAGCAGGATGGCCTGGGCCAGTACCAGCTCGGCCACGCTGCGGGTGTTGGAATAGGGCGCGTTGAACACCGCGACGCCATGTTCCGTGGCCGCCTTCAGATCGACCTGGTTGGTGCCTATGCAGAAACAGCCGACCGCGACCAGCTTGGGCGCTTCGGCAAAAATCTCGCGGGTCAGGCGCGTGCGGGAGCGTATGCCCACGAAGTGCGCCTCGCTGATACGGGCTTTGAGTTCGTCCTCGGGCAGGGCTTTTTTGTGGTATTCGATATTGGTGTAGCCCGCGCTCTCCAGTGCGGCCACGGCGGATTCGTGGACGCCCTCCAGCAGCAGAAACCGGATCTTGCTTTTCTCCAGTGAAATCTTGGCCATGAGGGTGCTCCAGGGAGGCGGGAAAGCCGCCTATGCTACCATACGCGCCCATTTTCGCCGTCCACTTCGAGAGTGCTGAACCATGGCCACACCCGCCGACAGCGACTGGATTGCGCAGCTCGAAGCCGCGCTGGGCGCGGACCGGCTGTCCACCGCGGCCGATGATCTGCAGCGCTACGGGCGCGACTGGACCCGCGCAGTGGACCCCGCGCCCCGGGCGGTGGTGCTGCCGCGCTCACTGGCGGAGGTGCAGACGCTGGTGCGCCTGGCCAACGCGCTGGGTCTGGCGCTGGTGCCGTCGGGGGGGCGCACCGGTCTCAGCGGCGGCGCGGTCGCCGCGCGGGGCGAAGTGGTGGTGGCGATGGACCGCATGAACCGCATCCTCGATTTCAATCCCGTCGACCGCACGGTGCGCTGCGAGGCCGGCGTGATCACGCGGCAGTTGCAGGATTACGCCGAACAGCAGGGCCTGTATTACCCGGTGGATTTCGCCTCGGCGGGCTCGTCGCAGATCGGCGGCAATATCAGTACCAATGCCGGCGGCATCAAGGTCATCCGCTACGGCATGACCCGCGACTGGGTGGCGGGGCTGACCGTGGTGACCGGCGCCGGCGAGGTGCTCGAGCTCAACCAGGGCCTGGTCAAGAACAACGCCGGCTACGATCTGCGCCAGCTGTTTATCGGCGCCGAGGGCACCCTGGGGCTGATTGTCGACGCCACCATGCGCCTGACCCGGCCACCCCGCGAACTCACCGTGATGGTGCTGGGCGTGCCGGAATTTTCCGCCATCATGCATGTGTTGCAGGCGTTCCAGGGCGCGCTGGAACTGACGGCATTTGAATTCTTTTCCGAAAAAGCCCTGCAGAAAGTGGTGGAGCACCAGGGCCTGCAGCGGCCCTTCGAGAGCGTGGCCGAGTACTACGCACTGATCGAATTCGAGCGCCTGGACGAGCAGGTCGAGGCGCGCGCGATGGCGCTGTTTGAAACGTGTGTCGAGCAGGGCTGGGTGCTGGACGGCGCGGTCAGCCAGAGCATTGAGCAACTGAAGAACCTGTGGCGCCTGCGCGAGGATATCTCGGAAACCATTTCGCGCTGGACGCCTTATAAGAATGACATCTCCACGGTGATTTCGCGGGTGCCGGGCTTTCTCGAGGAAGTCGAAGCGGTGGTCAACGGCAGCTACCCGGATTTCGAAATCATCTGGTTCGGCCATATCGGCGACGGCAATGTGCACCTCAATATCCTCAAGCCCGAGGCGGTGAGCCGCGAGGAATTCCTGGCCCGCTGCGATGCGGTCAGCACCTCGGTATTCGAGATCGTGCAGCGCTACCGCGGCAGCGTGTCGGCGGAGCACGGCGTCGGCCTGCTGAAGAAGGCCTACCTGGGCTATTCCCGCAGCGCGGCGGAAATTGCCCTGATGAAGCAGATCAAGCGGGTGTTCGACCCCAACGGGGTCATGAACCCCGGCAAGATCTTTGACTGACGCCGTGGGCTACCGGCACCGCTATACCGACGCCCGCGACTGCCCCTGGCCGCCGGGCAAGATTGTCTGCGTGGGGCGCAACTACGCGGCACACGCCCGCGAGCTGAACAATCCGCTGCCCGAACACCCGATCCTGTTTATCAAACCCGGTTCCTGCGCCGTGGCCATGGAGCAGCCGCTGGTGCTGCCCGCGGGGCGCGATGACTGCCACCACGAGCTGGAGATTGCGCTGTTGATCGGCCGGCCACTTGCCGCGGCCCGCGCCGGCGAGACGCTGGCGGCGATTGCCGGCATCGGCCTGGGGCTGGATCTGACGCTGCGCGACGAACAGCAGCGGCTCAAGGCGCAGGGCCATCCCTGGGAGCGCGCCAAAGCCTTCGACGGCGCGGCGCCCCTGTCGGCTTTTCATGGCGGGGTGCCCGCGGCGCTGGATAGGCTGGAGCTGGCGCTGCATATCAACGGCCGCGTGGTCCAGGCCGGCAACAGTCGCGACATGCTGTTTTCGATACCGGCGCTGCTGGAGGAGATCAGCCACGCGTTCAGCCTGCAGCCCGGTGATGTGGTATTGACCGGCACCCCCGCCGGGGTCGGCCCTTTGCGCTCGGGCGATACTCTGTGCGCGACGCTTGCAGGAATACTCCGCGTGGAGACGCGGGTGCTCTGACAGCCTTGCGTGGGTCGCGGGAGTGGCTGGCCGGATCAGGTCGAGAAAGCGTTGACCAGCGCGCTGAGGTTGGCAGCGGCATTCTTGAGTTCGGTGCTGGCCTGGTCGATCTCCTCCACCGAGTGCTCCGAGCTCTTCGCCACATCGGAAATATTCACCACGTTGCGGGAAATTTCCTGGGACACCGCCATCTGCTCCTCGGTGGCGCTGGCGATCTGGGTGTTCATGTCGCTGATCAGCGCCACCGCGCTGCGGATGGCCGCCAGTGAGCTGCTCGCCTTGCCGGCCTGCTCGGTGGTGCGCTGCATTTCCGACGTCCCTTCCGCCATGGTATTGACCGCGGCCTGGGCGCCGGCCTGCAGGCGCTCGATCATCTGCTGGATTTCCTGGGTGCTCTCCTGGGTGCGCTGGGCCAGCGAGCGCACCTCGTCCGCCACCACCGCAAAGCCGCGGCCCTGCTCGCCGGCGCGGGCCGCTTCGATAGCTGCGTTCAGCGCCAGCAGGTTGGTCTGTTCGGCGATCCCGCGTATCACATCCAGCACCGTGCCGATGGCGGAACTGTCGGTTTCCACCCGGTTGATCACATCGCTGGCCTGATCAATGCGCGACGACAGGTTGTTGATGGAGCGGATCGCCTCTTCGAGCACCTTGTTGCCGCTCTCGGTCTCCTGGTTGGCCTTGTTGGCCGCCTCGGCCGCTTGGTGGGCGTTGCGGCTCACCTCTTCGATGGCGTGGGTCATCTCGGTGCTGGCGGTGGCGACCTGGTCGGTTTCGCGGGTCTGTACCGCGACGCCTTCCCGGGTCAGCTCGGTGGTGTTGGACAGGGTCTGGGCGTAGGTCTGCAACTGGGCGCTGGTGTCGCGCACATTGCCGATGATGTCGCGGAAGCGGTCGATCATCGACTGGAAGGCGATGGCGACCTGGCCGATCTCGTCGCGCTGGTTGGTGTCCACCCGCACGGTGAGGTCGCGGTTGCGCTCGGCGTTTTCTATGGCCTGGCGAAGCTTGTTGAGGGGCACCGAAATCGTGCGGCTGACCCAGAACCCCGAGCCGACCATGATCAGGCCCGCGATCACGGCGATGGCGATAAAACTGCGGAAGGTGTTGTCGTAGAGCTGTTGCGCGGCGGCCCGCTCCTCGGCGGCTTTGCTCAGCTGGAGCTCGATCAGGATCGCGAGGCGCTCGGAGATCGGGTCCACATACTCGTACAGGTCGCCGTTATAGCCGGCGATCAGGGAGTCGCCATCGCTGTCGAACTGCATGCTGTCGCCCAGTGGCGCCAGGATCGACAGGGCCTCGTCGATCGGCTCGTCGGCGGCGTCGAAGAGCGCTTCCATATGGTCGGCCTGCTCGCGCTCCGCAGCGCTGAGCGTCTGGCCGTCACCTGCATAGATTGCCCAGTGCTCGCGGATCGCCTTCTGGTGACCGCGGATGGCAGTGACTGCCACGCGGGGCACCTGCAGCCCGTTGTCTGCCTTGTTGATGGCGTTGATGATGCCGGTGTACCCGTCGTTGACGCGCTTGAGTGCCGCCAGTGGTACCACGCGGTCGTCATAGATGCGGCCCACGCCTTGATTGATGGCGGAAAACGACGACAGAGAGGAGATGACCAGCAGCAGGATAACCGCCAGGGGCAGACCGACAAGCAAGCCCAGCCGTTGTCCGACACTCAGTTTATTCATGGGTACCTGTCCTTATTGCTTGCAAACCGGCCCGCGCCGGCTGGCCCGAACCTGGAGGGGCCGCCTGCAACTGCGCAGCGCGATGATGGTGTCCCCCCGAAAAAACAAACCCCAGTATAGGGCATTCCCGCTAAAGGCTATTTCGGCGGAGGGGCGCCAAGCTTTAACCGGCGACGGGGCGATTCCGCTGCGCACAATCAGTCTGCGCGGCGGTATTCCCTGATGCCATTGGCGCCTGCCAGCAGCAGCAGATCGGCGGGGCGGTGGGCGAACAGGCCATTGCAGACCACGCCGACGATATTGTTGATTTTTTCCTCGATCAGGCGCGGCTGGCCGATGGGGAAATTGAACACATCGATAATGATATTGCCGTTGTCGGTGACTACGCCTTCGCGATACACCGGGTCGCCCCCCAGTTTGACCAGTTCGCGGCCGACGTGGCTGCGGGCCATGGGGATGACTTCCACGGGCAACGGAAAGCCGCCCAGCTGTTCGACCAGCTTGCTGTCGTCGGCGATGCAGATAAATTGCTCGGAGCAGGCCGCGACGATTTTTTCCCGGGTCAGCGCCGCACCGCCGCCCTTGATCAGCTCGAGGCGCCGGTTGGCCTCATCCGCGCCGTCGATATAGAACGCCAGCGGCCCGGTGCTATTGAGTTCGTACACGGTGATGCCGTGCTGGCGCAGGCGCTGGGCCGAGGCCTCGGAGCTGGCCACGGCGCCGTCGAAGTGGGTTTTCAGTGCCGCCAGCAGATCAATGAAGTGATTGGCGGTGGAGCCGGTGCCGATGCCCAGCACGGTGTCGCTGTGCAGGTGGGGGCGGACGGTGTCGATGGCGGCTTGCGCGGCGGCGCGCTTGTATTGATCGGAGCTCATGAGTCGCGGTGCCTGCTGCGGGTGGGTGACGGGCCGGGGCCTGCATTGAGTTCAGCATTATAGGTGTCTGCACTGCGCGCGGCGACACCGGCTCCCGGCGACAAGCCCCTTCACGTGCGGCGGGGCCGGTCCTTGCGGTAGACTGCCCTGCTTCGGATTCCCACGCATCGATACCGCCATGTCGCAGAGCTACATCAAACGCATACTCGCCGCGCGCGTCTACGACGTCGCCAAGGAAACGCCCCTGGACGAGGCGCGTCAGTTGTCTATTCGTCTGGACAACAGGGTGCTGCTCAAGCGCGAGGACCTGCAACCGGTGTTCTCGTTCAAGCTGCGCGGCGCCTACAACAAGATGACCAGTCTGGCGCCCGAGGTGCTGGCCAAGGGGGTTATCGCGGCATCCGCCGGCAACCACGCCCAGGGTGTGGCCCTGTCGGCGCTGAAGCTGGGAGTCAAGGCAACCATCGTGATGCCGCGCACCACGCCGGCCATCAAGGTCGACGCGGTTCGCTCGCGGGGCGCGCGGGTGGTGCTGCACGGCGACACCTATGACGAGGCCTCGGAGTACGCGATGAAGCTCGTCGCCGAGAAGGGCATGAGCTACATCCACCCCTACGACGACCCCGAGGTGATCGCCGGCCAGGGCACCATCGGCATGGAGATCCTGCGCCAGCACACCGGGCCCATCGAAGCGGTGTTTGTGCCGGTGGGCGGCGGCGGTTTGTGCGCGGGGATAGCGGCCTATATCAAATACCTGCGGCCCGAGATCAAGGTGTTCGGCGTGGAGCCCGACGAGGCGGCCTGTCTCAAGGCTGCCCTGGACGCCGGGCGCCGGGTCACCCTCAAGGAGGTGGGCCTGTTCGCCGACGGCGTGGCGGTGGCGACGATAGGCAAGGAGCCGTTCCGGGTGCTGCGCAAGACCCTCGACGGCGTGATCACCGCCAGCGTCGACGAGATCTGCGCGGCGATCAAGGACATCTTCGATGACACCCGCTCCATCGCCGAACCGGCCGGCGCCGTGGCCCTGGCCGGGCTCAAGAAATACGTGGA
>JAVEVZ010000374.1:0-2593 GCA_034004805.1 Spongiibacteraceae bacterium
CGGCACAGCACCTGTGCGCCGGGACTGCGGAACACGCATTGAGCGGGTCGGACGGGTCAGGCGGGCTCGCCGATGGCGATGGTCTTGGTCTCCAGATACTCCTCGAAACCCTCCAACCCCATTTCACGGCCGATACCACTTTGCTTGTAGCCGCCGAAGGGCGCGTCGCCGCTGTAGAAATTGCCACCGTTGATATTGATGGTGCCAGTGCGTATGCGCTGCGCCACCGCCAGGGCCCGGGCCTCGTCCGCTGACCACACCGCGCCCGACAGGCCATAGATGGAGTCATTGGCGATACGGATCGCGTCGGCATCATCCTTGAAGGGAATCACCACCAGCACCGGGCCGAAAATCTCTTCCTGGGCGATGCGCATACTGTTGTCCACATCCACAAACACCGTGGGCTCGACATAGTAGCCGCGCGGCAGATGGGCCGGCTTGCCACCGCCCACCAGCAGCCGGGCACCTTCCTGCTTGCCGATCTCGATGTATTCCAGCACCCGCGCCTGCTGGCGGGCATTGATCTGGGGCCCCATGATCTGCTCTTCGCTGTCGGGGTCGCCGTATTGCATCATCCCGAAGTACTCCACCAGCAGCGGTTCAACCTCGGCCTGGCGCGCGGCCGGAATCAGCAGCCGGGTCGGCAGTGCGCAGCCCTGGCCGGCGTGATAACAGACGCTGAGCGCGCTCAGCAGCGCGCTGGGCAGGTCCGCATCGTCCAGCAGGATATTGGCGGACTTGCCGCCCAGTTCGAGAAATACCTTCTTCACGGTCTCCGCCGCCAGCGCCATGATCCGGCGCCCGGTCTGGGTCGAGCCGGTGAAGGAAATCATGTCCACCCGCGGGTCGCGCACCAGCTGCTCACCCACCTCGCGCGGATCGGCCGCCGTCACCACGTTGAACACGCCCGCGGGGATATCGGTGTCTTCGGCGATAATGCGCCCCAGCTCGGTGGCGGCCCAGGGGGTTTCCGGTGCCGGCTTGAGCACCACGGTGCAACCCGCGGCCAGGGCTGGAATGGTCTTGGCGAGATTGATCTGCATCGGCACGTTCCAGGGCGAGATCGCCCCCACCACGCCGATCGCTTCCTTGTGAACGACCCGGCGGCTGCGCACGCCCATGGTATTCGACACACCCAGATCGCGGACCCAGCGGTAGTCTTCCAGCAGTTTCAAAGCGTTGTCGATAAAGCTGATGGGCACATCGCACAGGGGCCCCCGCGCGCCGCAGATACCCAGCGGCGCACCCGTTTCAGCCGCCAGCAGCGGGCGCAGGCGGTCGCGTTGCGCGGTCAGCGCATCCCGCAACTGCGCCAGGCAGCGGTGGCGAAACGCGGCATCCCGCGACCAGTCGGTGTCGTCAAAGGCACGCCGTGCGGCGGCAATCGCCAGTTCCATGTCCGCGGGCGTGGCGTCCACCGCCCGGCCGATTTCCTGTTCCGTGACCGGACTGATATTGGGATAGGTGCGTCCCGACACGGACGCCACCAGGCTGCCATCAATCAACAGGCGTATTTCGGGCTGGTATTGCGCGGCCATAACAAATAGTCCCATGACAGGTGATTCCGGCTGACAACCCTGACCCGTTTTGCGCGACCTGCCAATGGCTGGCCTGGCGGAACCGGCGTACAGACCAATACATTGCACTGCAAATGTTTTTGCCTGTCGCCAGCATCGGCTGCGGCGACTGCCGACGCCGGGCCTTAGCAGGCACCGCGGCCTGTGGTATTTCCCGTCCCCTCGCCCTAGAATGACGCCCCTTCCCGAGGCGCTCCGGCGCGGCCTATCCACGGCCCGGGTGGCGAGCCGGCAGGCAATCCGTGTCCGGCGGCGCGGCCCGCTCTCAATCGCCAGTCGACCACAGGAAAGCAACCCATGAAGCAACCCGTTCGAGTTACCGTCACCGGCGCCGCAGGCCAGATCGGCTACGCGCTGCTGTTCCGCATTGCCGCAGGCGATATGCTGGGCAAGGACCAGCCCGTCATACTCCAGCTGCTGGATATCACCCCGGCCATGGAAGCGCTCAACGGCGTCAAAATGGAACTGGATGACTGCGCTTTTCCGCTGTTGGCTGGCATCGTCTGCACCGATGACCCGAACGTCGCCTTCAAAGATGCCGACTACGCGCTGCTGGTCGGCGCCCGCCCCCGCGGCCCGGGCATGGAGCGCAAGGATCTGCTCGAAGCCAACGCCGCGATCTTCTCGGTGCAAGGCAAGGCGATCAACGACAACGCCAGCAAGTCCATCAAGGTGCTGGTAGTGGGCAACCCCGCCAACACCAACGCGCTCATCACCCAGCGCAACGCCAAGGACATCGACCCGCGCAATTTCACCGCCATGATGCGTCTGGACCACAACCGCGCCAAGACCCAGATCGCCCAGAAGCTCGGCAAGACGGTCAACGACGTCAAACACATGACCGTCTGGGGCAACCACTCCGCCACCCAGTACCCCGATCTGTTCAACGCCAAGGTCGACGGCAAAAAAGCTATCGATCAGGTGGATCAGGCCTGGTATGAAAACGATTTCATTCCCACCGTGCAGCAGCGTGGGGCAGCCATCATCAAGGCCCGCGGTGCCTCCTCCGCGGCGTC
>JAVEVZ010000062.1:0-11727 GCA_034004805.1 Spongiibacteraceae bacterium
TGGCTGCACTACGGCGGGGGCCTGGCGCTGTGGCGGGCGGCCTATGCGCCCTTCAACCTGATCCCCTTTGCGGCGGGCAACACCGGGGTGCAGATGGCGGGCTGGTTCAACCGGGAAATCAAAACCCTGGCCGATATAAAAGGCCTGAAAATGCGCATTCCCGGCGCGGCGGGGGAGGTGTTCAGCCGGGTGGGGGGCAGTGCCATCAACCTGCCGGGCAGCGAGCTGTACACCTCGCTGCAGACCGGTGTGGTGGACGCCACGGAATGGGTATCGCCCTACAACGATCTCGCGCTGGGGCTGCAGGACGTTGCGCGCTATTACTACTACCCCGGCTGGCACGAGCCGGGCCCCAGTCTCGAGCTGCTGGTCAACAAGTCGGCGTTTGAATCCCTGCCGCCGGATTTACAGCGCATGGTGGAAGTGGCGGCGCGCGATGCCAACGCAGATATGCTGGACGAGTACACTGCCCGCAACAACGCGGCGCTGCAGCAGCTGCTGGAGAAGCACCCCGATGTGCTGCGTCGGCTGCCCGACGATGTGTTGCGCGAACTCAAGGGCGCCTCGGAAACCTATCTCCGCGAGCTGGCCGCCAGCGACCCGATGGCGGCCAGGGTCTACGAGTCTTGGAAGCGCTTTGCCGACGGGGTGAAGAACTACCACCACATTTCCGAGCAGGCCTATATCAACGCCCGCGACCTGTAGGCCGGTACTGGCCTTGTGCGCCCGGAGGGGATCGGGCGAATTGCACTGGCCTCGGACGCCAGGGCGCTATTTGCGCTCCTCGTCCACACCGTGCAGCAGTTCCGCCATATCGTCAGCGTGCTCTTCCTCGACCGCCAGTATCTCTTCCAGCATGCGCCGGGTGGTGGGGTCCTTGTCGCCGATATAGGCGATCATCTCGCGGTAGCTGTCGATGGCAATCCGCTCGGCGACCAGGTCTTCCACGATCATTTCCCGCAGATTGTCGCCGGCCACATATTCCGAATGACTGCGTGATTCCAGGCCCTTGGGGGAGAAGTCCGGCGCCCCGCCCAGCTGGCAGATGCGCTCGGCGATCTGGTCGGCGTGTTCCTGCTCCTGGGTCGCGTGCTCGAGAAACTCCGCCGCGGCATCCCTGGCCTGGACGCCCTCTGCCATGTAGTAGTGGCGCTTGTAGCGCAGCACGCACACCAGCTCGGTGGCCAGTGCCTCGTTCAGCAGCTTGAGGACGGTTTCGCGGTCGGCGCTGTAACCCTCGGTGACGGCGCCGCGTTCGATGTGCTTGCGGGCGCGGGCGCGCAGGGTCTTGATGTCGGATAGAAAGCTTTGCTTGCCCATAACGATTTCCTCTTCCTGTCGCGGGATGTAATACACAAGCCTACGCGCCGCACCGGCTTTGGGTTCATTCGAGCCGATTCAGCGCTTGGCAATGGGTCGGGTTCGGCCGCGCTCATCGATGGAGACAAAGATAAAGTCGCCCTCGGTGACCTTGACCGGCTCGAAGGTTTCCTCGTGGTTTTTCCAGACCTCAATGCGCACCCGCACGGAGCTTTTGCCGATCTCCAGCACCTGTGCGTAGCAGCTCACCACGGCGCCGACGTGCACCGGGGTCAGAAACACCATGCCGTTCATGGCGACGGTGGCAATGCGGCCGCGGGCGATGCGCTGGGCGACGATGGCGCCCGCCAGATCCATCTGTGAGACCAGCCAGCCGGCAAAGATATCGCCGCGCGGGTTGGTGTCCGCGGGCATGGCGTAGTTCTGCAGCGCCAGTTCGCCAGTGGGAACGGGGTAATTGTCGTCTTCGTCGTCGTAGTCTTCGGTACTCATTTATCACTCCATGGTTTGAGCTAACTGTGGCCCCAAAGGGCCTGGCGCGCAACGTCTGCCTGGCGTCAGCGCAACAGGGCCGGCAACCAGGTCGCTAGCTCCGGCCGCCAGGCCAGCAACACCAGCACCAGCAGCTGGATGCCGATAAACGGCAGCACGCCCCGGTAGATCTGGCTGGTCAGCAGTTGTGGCGGCGCGACCCCGCGCAGGTAGAACAGCGCAAAGCCGAAAGGCGGCGTCAGAAACGAAGTCTGCAGGTTCATGGCCAGCATAACCCCCAGCCAGATCGGATCCAGGCCCATGGCCAGCAGTATCGGGCCGACAATGGGCACCACCACAAAGGTGATCTCGATAAAGTCGAGAATAAAGCCCAGCAAAAATACCACGAGCATCACCACCAGCATCGCGCCAAAGCTGCCGCCGGGCAGCTGGGCGAACAGGTCCTCGATCAGCACCTCGCCACCGAAGCCGCGAAACACCAGGGAAAATACCGTGGCGCCGATCAGGATCAGAAACACCATGCAGGTGATTTCCAGGGTACTGGTGCCGACCTCGTGAAGGCGCCTGAGCGACAGTTGGCGGCGCCCCGCGGCCAGCAGCGTGGCACCCAGGGCACCGACTCCGGCGGCTTCGGTGGGGGTGGCGGCCCCCGCCAGAATCGAGCCCAGCACGCTGCCGATCAACAGTACCGGTGCCGCCAGATCCCGCAGCAGGACCGTGGCCGAGGGGCGCCGGGCGAATGCGGCCGCGGGTGCAGCGTCAGGGCGGCGCCAGGCGATTCCCAGCAGGTAAAGCGCGTACAGCAGGACCAGCAGCAGGCCGGGCAGCAGCGCGCCGATAAACAGGTCGCCCACCGACACGGTCCTGGGGCTGAACACGCCGAGACTCAGCTGGGCCTGCTGGTAGGCGGTGGACAGCACATCCCCCAGCAGCACCAGGGCGATGGAAGGGGGAATGATCTGGCCCAGGGTGCCGGTGGCGCAGATCAGGCCGCTGGCCAGCGCCGGGTCGTAGCGGCCCTTGAGCATGGAGGGCAGTGACAGCAGGCCCATGGTCACCACCGTGGCGCCGACGATGCCGGTGCTGGCGGCCAGCAGCATGCCCACCAGCAGCACCGACAGGCCCAGCCCGCCGCGCAACTCGCCGAACAGCGCGGCCATATTGGCCAGCAGCTGTTCGGCGATGCGGGACTTCTCCAGCATCACCCCCATAAACACAAACAGGGGAACCGCAATCAGGGTTGTGTTGTTGACCGTTCCGAAGATACGGCTGGGCAGTGCTCCCAGCAGCGCCGGGTCGAACAGCCCGGAGCTGATCCCCAGCCCCGCGAACAGCATGGCCACGCCGGCGAGGCTGATGGCGACCGGGTAGCCCAGCAGCAGGACACCGCATACGCAGAAAAACATCAACAGCGGTATCAGCTCGACCCAGCTGCTCATAGGGGCGCGTCACCGCGCCACAGCAGCCGGGCACTGCGCAGCAGCTCGGCGATGCCCTGCAGGCCCAGGCAGACCGCCATTGCCGGCACCAGGGTCTTCAGCAGATACACCGCGGGTATGCCGCCGGGCTCGGCGGAGCTTTCCGCGATGGCCCAGCTGCTGGCGGCAAAGGGCCAGCCGTAGAGCAGCACGTAGCCGCACAGCGGCAGCAGAAACACCAGTGTGCCCAGGGCATTGACCCAGGCCCGGGCGCGGGCGCTGAAGTTGCGGTACAGGATATCGACCCGCACATGGGCGTCGCGCTGCAGGGCATAGCCTGCGCCCAGCAGGAAAACGCAGGCGTGAAGGTAGACCACCGCCTCCTGCAGCACGATGGCGCCGCGGTCCAGGCCGTAGCGCAGCATGACGACGGTGCAGGTCAGCAGCACCATGGCCAGTGTCAGCCAGGCGAGGCTGCGACCCAGCAGAGCGGTGCAACGGTCGATGGTCCCGATTACGGTTGTTATGGTTGCCATGGGTCCGTAGGCGCGGGCGAAAGGCGGGCATTATAGCCAAATCGCCGCCGGCATGAGCCGCCCGCTGGGGTAAGTGCGGCGCTTGGGCTACTATGCGCGATCGTTCCGGGCTGAAGGTCGATGCGCATGGCGCCAATGAATGGTCTGCAACCGTGGCTGACTCTGTGCGCCGCGCTGTGTCTGGCGGCCTGCGACAGCCCGGCGCTGGGCCGCATGTCGGACAGCGAGCTGAGCCGCAAGGCCGACGAGTGCCGCAGCACCAATGCGCCCGCGGCCATTCTCGCAGCCCAGTGTCGCAGCGTCGAAAAGGAGTGCGAGCGCCGGGCCCGGGAACTCCATGTTTATGTCTGTGGCTGAATATTTGTGGCTGAGGTGACCCCGTGCTGTTGTTGATCTCCCCCGCCAAGACGCTGGACTTTGAAACGCCGGCGGTGACGCGCTCCCACAGCCAGCCGGCATTCCTGGAAGAGTCCCAGGTGCTGATCGAACAGTTGCGGCGCATGTCGCCCGACGGGGTCGGCGCGCTGATGTCGATCAGCGACACGCTGGCCGAGCTCAACCACGCGCGCTATATGAACTGGCACCGGCCCTTTACGCCGCGCAACGCCAAGGCGGCGGTGCTGGCGTTTCAGGGGGATGTCTACACCGGCCTGCAGGCGGAGCAGTTCAGCGCCGCGGAGTTCGACTACGCCCAGCAGCACCTGCGCATTCTGTCGGGTCTCTACGGCCTGCTGCGGCCCCTGGATCTGATCCAGCCCTACCGCCTGGAAATGGGCACCCGGCTGCACAACCCCCGGGGCCCGAACCTCTACAGCTACTGGGGCGACCACATCACCCGCGCGCTGAATCACCAGCTGGAGGCGCTGGGTTCGCGCTACGTGGTCAACCTGGCGTCCCAGGAGTACTTCAAGGCGGTGCAGACCAGCGGCCTCAATGCCGAGGTCGTCTCCCCGGTGTTCAAGGACCGCAAGGGCGAGGGCTACGGCGTCATCAGTTTCTACGCCAAGAAGGCCCGCGGCATGATGGCGGCCTGGGCACTGCGCAATCGCCTGCAGACCCCCGCCGAGCTGCAGGCTTTTGCCGAGGCCGGCTACCGCTTCGATCCCGACAGCTCCACGCCCCACGGCCCGGTGTTTCTGCGGGATGTGGCGCAGAGCTAGCGGCCCTGCCGCGGCTTTGCGACGCGATGGCTGAGCCGGGCTGCTAAGCTTCGGCTATCTGTCTGCGCGAGTGCCCTATGACTGCACTGAAGTTTCTGGTGGTGGACGACGCCAGTTTTATCCGCGATATGCTCAAGAAGCAGCTGCGTCACGCCTTTGCCAACTGCCTGGTGGTGGATGTGCCCGGTGTCGCCAAGGCCCAGGCGGCCCTCAAGCAGCACCGCTTTGACCTGATCCTCTGCGACTGGGAAATGCCCGAGGTCACCGGTGAGGAATTTCTGCGCTGGTTGCGCGAGCAGCCGGCGTACCAGGACCTGCCATTTATCATGGTGACCAGCCGCGGCGAGCGGGACTTTGTGGTCAAGGCGGTACAGGCCGGTGTCAACGGCTATATCGGCAAGCCCTTTAAGCCGGAGACATTGGTCAGCAAGGTCAGCAAGGTGCTGGCCAAGGCGGGGGTGGATCTGGATGCCGCCCAGCGCAGCCGCGGCGAGACCCAGGGCATCGCCGGCGCCAGCGTGGATATCCTGACCGGCGGCAGCCCCGCCAAACCGGCCGCCCGCAGCCCCGCCAAAGCCCAGGCCCGCGGCCAGGCGCAGCTGAATTTCTCGGGGTTTACTGCCCAGTGCGTGATCCGCGACCTGTCCCTGCAGATGTGCAGCGGCCTGATACGTCGCGAGGAGCAGCTGCCTGCGCTGCTGGAGCCGGTGGTGGTTTCCATTCAGGAGGTGGACGGTGGCGATGTGGCGCGCCTCAACGGCTATGTCCACAGCCTGCAGGCCGCCGAGCCGCGCATCGACGCGACGGCCATCAACCTGGTGATTCGCTTTGTCGACGACGACCCCGCCAAGATGGACCACCTGTCCCGCTATATCGCCAGGCTGTAACCGCCGGGACCCGTCCGCAGCGGCGACGAACAGGCCTCTGCCGCCAGAGGCGGTCTGCCCGCTGCAACCAGACCGCGCGGCACAGCGATCCCGCCGCCTGTCAAGACTGTACAGACGCGCGCCGACTGCGCAAGGTACAGCCTCCATGAGACGGAGGACCTGAACGATGCTGCAAGCCGATGCGTTTTCACTGAAGGGCATGACCGCGCTGGTGACCGGTGCGGGCGCCGGGATCGGCCGCGCCATTGCCGAAACCTATGCCGCCAACGGCGCCGCGGTGTGGGTCGTTGACCGCAATGGCGAGGCCGCGCAGGATGTCGCCAGCGCCATCATCGGCCGCGGTGGCTGGGCCCGCGCCCAGACCGTGGATGTCACCGTCAGCGCCCAGGTGGCGGCGCTGCACGACGCGGTGGTGGCGGAGGGCAGCGGCCTGGATATCCTGGTCAACAACGTCGGCGACTTTCTCGGCCAGGTGAAGCCGTTTCTGGAGACCCGGCCCGAGGACTGGGATGCGCTGTACGACGTCAACCTGCGTCAGGTCATGCTCTGCACCCGGGCCTTCGCGCCGCTGATTATCGAGGGCGGACGTGGCGGCAGCGTGCTGGCAGTGTCCTCCATTGAAGCCTTCCGCGCGATTCCCACCGGCGCCGCCTACGGCGCCTTCAAGACCGGGATCACCGGGTTTGTGCGCACCCTGGCGGTGGAACTGGCGGCCTACGGCGTGCGGGTCAACGCCATCGCCCCGGAAACCACCGAAACCGAGCAGCTCAAGCCCCTGCAGTTCACCAAGCCCGAGCACCAGCACCGCTGGCAGGACTGGATTCCCCTGGGCCGCTTCGGCCGCCCCGACGACTGCGCCGGCGCCGCGCTGTATCTCGCCTCGCCGGCGGCGCAGTGGATCACCGGCACCACCCTCCACGTGGACGGCGGTGCCCTGGCCACGGGTGCCTGGTTCCGCCTGCCTGGCGAAAAGCAGCGCTGGACCCTGGCGCCGGTGATCCAGGAATCCGGCCTGCTGTTCTGATAGTTCCGGCGCATGCACTGAGCGCCGGCAGGAACAATGGCCAGTAGCAGAAGCACCAGCCAGGAGAGACCAATGGACAAGCCGTTTTCCCAGGCCTGTGAAAACAACAAGCGGCCGATACTGGCGGTGCTTGCGCCGCTGTTCCGCGAGGTGGATTTTGTCCTCGAAGTGGGCAGCGGCACGGGCCAGCACGCGGTGTTTTTCGCCCGGGAGATGCCCTGGCTGCGCTGGCAGCCCAGCGATGTGGCGGAGAACTTACCCGGGATCGCGCGGTGGTGCGGCGAGGCCGCCCTGCCCAATCTGCTGGCGCCCGTGGCGCTGGATGTGGGCGGGACGTGGCCGGTGACGGAAAGCCCCGCGCTGTTTTCCGCCAACACCCTGCATATCATGAGTTGGCCAATGGTGGAGCGATTCTTCACCGGCGCCGGACAGCTGCTGGGTCCCGGCGGCCTGCTGGCGGTGTACGGCCCGTTCAATTACGACGGCCAGTACACCAGCCCCAGCAACGCGTCCTTTGACAACTGGCTGAAGGCCCGCGACCCCGCCAGCGGCATCCGCGACAAGGCCGCGGTGGACGCACTGGCCGAGGCCGCCGGTCTGGTGCCGCTGGCCGATCACGCCATGCCCGCCAACAACCGCCTGCTGGTCTGGCAGAAGGCCTAGCGCCGCGGTCAGAGCGCAAGCCTGCCCGGTGTTCCCGCACCTGCGGGGCTGCCTGGCGACCCCGGTATTTCCGTATGCCCGGCACCGTCGCCTGCGCTACAATGCCCGACCTTTGAACTCGGAGATTCCCGCAGTGTTCAAGCCTGAACTGCTGTCGCCCGCCGGCACCCTGAAGAACATGCGCTACGCCTTCGCCTATGGCGCGGATGCGGTCTATGCCGGCCAGCCGCGCTACAGCCTGCGGGTGCGCAACAACGAATTCAAATCGGTGGAGGCGCTGAAGGAGGGCATGGACGAAGCCCACGCCCAGGGCAAGCAGTTCTACCTGGCCTCCAACCTCTCGCCCCACAACGACAAGCTGCGCTCTTATATCCGCGACCTCGAGCCGGTGGTGGAGCTGGGGCCCGACGCGCTGATCATGGCTGACCCGGGCCTGATCATGCTGGTGCGCGAGCGCTGGCCCGACCTGCCCGTGCACCTGTCGGTGCAGGCCAATGCGGTCAACTGGGCCACGGTCAAGTTCTGGCACCAGATGGGCCTGAGCCGGGTGATCCTGTCCCGCGAGCTGTCACTGGAGGAGATCGCCGAAATTCGCGACAAGGTCCCGGAGATGGAGCTGGAGGTGTTTGTCCACGGCGCGCTGTGCATCGCCTATTCCGGGCGTTGTCTGCTGTCGGGCTATATGACCCACCGCGACTCTAACCAGGGCGCCTGCACCAATTCCTGCCGCTGGAAGTACGACTCCCACGAAGCCAGGGAAAACGAAGTGGGCGAGCTGGTGCCGGTGCAGCAGATCGACCCCAACGACCAGGGCCAGGTGATGCTGCTGCAGGAGGAGGGCCGCCCCGGCGAGCTGATGCCCGCCTACGAGGACGAGCACGGCACTTACATCATGAACTCCAAGGACCTGCGGGCCGTGCAGCACGTCAAGCCGCTGACCGAAATGGGCGTCCACTCCCTCAAGATCGAGGGCCGCACAAAAAGCCACTACTACGTGGCGCGCACCGCCCAGGTTTACCGCCGCGCCATCGACGACGCCGTCGCCGGACGCGAGTTCGATATGCGGATGATGGACGAACTGGAAACCCTGTCGAACCGCGGCTACACCGAAGGCTTCTACCGCCGCCACCCACCGGCCGAATACCAGAACTACGAAATGGGCGCCAGCCAGGTCCAGGGCCAGCAGTTTGTCGGTGAAGTGATCGACATGAGTGAGCACTGGCTTACCATCGACGTCAAGAATCGCTTCGGTCGCGGCGACGCGGTGGAGCTGATGACCCCGGCCGGCAACCTGCGCTTCACCCTGGATGCCCTCGAAAACCGCCAGGGCGAAGCGATGCAGACGGCCCCCGGCAACGGCCATATCGTGCGCATTCCCCTGCCGGCCCAGCTGGCCGCCGACCAGGCGCGCCACGCGCTGCTGGTGCGTGCGCTGTAGCAGGTGGCTGAAAAGCAGCTGTACTCGCTGCGTCCTGCCGGGCGCAGCCAGGCCCCTTCAGAAGCGCAAGGTTGACCGCGCCGGCTGCCATCATGCCGGCCGTCTCCCGTCTCCCGTCTCCTCGCGTTTCCCGCTCGTCAATCTGTCCCGCGCAGGCCCTGTGAATACAGCGTGTGCCGATCCTCCGCGCAGGCGCTATAGTGGTCAGCAGCCGTTGCAGTGAAACGGATAAACGCGGTGGTACCGCCGGAGCCGGGTGCGTCGGCTGGCGGGTAGCGAGTCGGATATCGACGCACATACCTGCACATACCTGAGAGACGCGTATGAACATTTATGTCGGAAATCTGCCCTACAACCTGACGGAAGAGGAACTGCAACAGGCGTTTGCGCAATTCGGTGAGGTCACCCGCGCCAGCATCATCATGGACAAGTTTTCGGGGCAGTCCAAAGGCTTTGGCTTTGTTGAAATGCCCAGTGACGCTGCCGCCCAGGAAGCGATACGCGCCCTGCATCAAAGTACCCTCAACGGTCGCGCCATCAAGGTCAACGAAGCCAAGCCCCGCGAGGACAAGCCCCGCGGTGACCGCCCGCGCGGGCCGCGCCAGTTTCGCCATTAGTCCGGCGCCGGCGGCCTTCAGCCCCGGCGCCAAAATCCCGGCCATTATCCGGCCATAAAAAAGGGCGCTTGCGCGCCCATTCATCCCGCTGAGGAATAGCGGTTACTTGCGGGTTTTCTGTCCCCGCTTGCGAGCGATGCCGCCCAGGCCAGCCAGCGCGCTGCCAAACAGCCATGCGGCGGCGGGCACCGGTATTTCGGAGACCTGCACATCGCTGAAGCCGGCGACAAAAAACTGCGTGGCGGGAATGCCCAGTATCTTGCCGTTATAAACGCCGGTCACATCGATCCGGGTCACGCCCAGTACATTCAGTGCCACGTCCTGACCGGTACAGAGCCCGCAGTTGTCGCCCGCCAGGTTGAACGTCTGGGAGCCGGTCAGGGTGTGTACGGTGACCGTGCCCCGATCCGGGCCTTCCCACTGCCGCAGTTTCAGAGTGCCAACGTCCACCGTCTGGTCGAAGCTCAGGTGCAGGGTTTCACCGCCCTGGATGGCGTAATAGTTGTCGCTGAACAGCTTGTAGGTGCCGACACCGAAGCCGTCCAGGGCGTAGCCCGAGACATGCGCCTTGTTGCCGATAGCGCCACTGACGGTGGCGGTCACGGAGAAGCTCATGTCGCTGCTGTTGACAGTCACCGATGGCCCCAGGGTTCCGCCCAGGCCCGGCGCGATGCCGGTAAAATCAACACTGGCTGCCGAGGCGAGGGAAGCCCCCGTAGCCAACACGGTTGTTGCGAGCAAGGTTTTTAAGGTCCTCATTCGCATCCTCCTTCTTTTTTTAATAGGGAAAAGGATGCCTTCTCGAGAGATCAGGCTTCTTGTACGAGCGTATTGCTAACGTTTGTACCAACGTTTTCACTAGGTTTTCACTAGCGGTTTTCACGAGCGTTTCAATCACGTCCCGGCACCCGGCGCGCACCAGGTCGGTGCGTTACAGGGCTTTTTTGTGACGCTGGATATGAAAAGCAATACTTGTGCCCCTTGATCTAAGCCTATGACTAGAAACAGGTTTTTAACTAAGGTCTAATAGCCTGGTGTGGCCTGTGTCAGTATTTCCGACAGTTTGCGCCGACGATACGTGCGCAACGCGGCCAGGTGGGGGGAGGCTCCGGGGTGACGGTACAGGTTTGCTGCATCTACCGGTAAGTGATTACTACAGAGGTGCCGCTGAGTGAAAAATTATTCGACATTCACGCGGCGGGTGGCGGCCAGGCCGGCAAGAGGCCCGGGCATCGGCGGCGCTCCCTGAAATGGCCGGGTCGGTCGTGCGCCTGTTCCACGTTGCGCGGCCCACCCCATTGCGCCCCTGGTCCGCTACAATGGCGCGCCCCCAGCACACAACCCGAGATGGTTCATGGCCCAGTTGACGACACCTGACAAGGCGACGCTTGCCCAGTGGCTGCGCAATGCCAATATCGAATCCTACGAGTGCGACCAGTGTGCCGGTCTGCACTTGAGCGCCCTGCAGAACGCCCCAGGTGTCGTGGATGCGCGCCTGTTTATCGAGGACTACGGCGTGTTGTTCAGCACCGAGCTGGAGGTGCGGCCCATGGCGATGCTGCCCATCGCCGCAGACCTGGGGCGCCTCAACATGGACTACCCCTGCCTCAAGTTGTTTCTGGACGTCGTCGATGAGGCGGTGCCGCAGATCGTGGCCGGCGCCACGCTGCTGGCGGGCGCGGGGGTGAGCCCCGCCCAGGTCGCGCTGTTTATTGCCACGGTCAGTGAAAGCGTCAAGCAGCTGGCTTCCGAATGCCGCCACCTCGACTACCTCTATCTGGTGGACGACAGCGGCGACCAGTTGCCGCCGCATCAGCCGGTGCACTGAGCGCGCGGCAGTGTCGGGATAAAAATCGCGCTCTCGCGGGCTGTGATGCAGCGCGCCACACCGATCTTGATCTAGTCTGAACGGCAAACCCTGTTGGCGGTGTCCGCCGTGCTGACCTTGTTTCGCCCCGCCCTGTTTGTGAGCAGTGTTGCACTGATGGTGCTGGCAGTGCTGATGCTGCCCTGCCTGCTGCTGGCACTCGCGCGTGAAAGCGTCACGGTGGGCGGCTGGCTGCTGGCGCAGATCCTGACCCTGCTCTGCGGCGGCGGGTTGTGGAGCAGCTGCCGGGCGCCGGTGGCGGTTGTGGCGCCGCGCCAGATGTGTCTGATCACCGCGCTGAGCTG
>JAVEVZ010000063.1:0-11696 GCA_034004805.1 Spongiibacteraceae bacterium
CCGGTAGCCGCGGGTGTAGGCCTCGGTGCCAAAGCGCTGGACCATCTCCTGACGCACCATCTCCGCCACATAGGGCGCGTCGAGGCTCAGGGTCGGGCCGTAGTAGCTGGCGGTGACCGGCGCGGCAACCGCCTGCTGGTAACTGGCGTCGTCGATATAGCCCAGGCTGAGCATGCGCCCCAGTATCCAGTTGCGGCGGATCAGTGCCCGCTCCGGGTTGGCCAGCGGGTTGTAGGCGGAGGGCGCCTTGGGCAGGCCCGCGATCATTGCCCACTGGGCGAGGTTCAGCTCGGTGATGGATTTGTCGTAGTAGACATGGGCGGCAGCCTCGACCCCGTAGGCCCGGTTGCCGAGGAATATTTTGTTGAGGTAGAGCTCGAGTATGTCCTGCTTGCTCAGCTCCCGCTCGATCTGGATGGCCAGCAGGATCTCGTTGAACTTGCGCGCGAAGGTGCGCTCATGGCTCAGGAAATAGTTCTTGGCCACCTGCATGGTGATGGTGGAGCCGCCGGTCTGTATGCGACCGCTGACCAGCAATTGTGATGCCGCGCGCAGCAGACCGGTGAAATCGACGCCATGATGTTTGTAGAAACGATCGTCCTCCGCGGCCAGCACCGCGTTGACGAACTGGGGGGGGAGCTGGGCGTAGCTGATGGGCGTGCGGCGCTGCTCGCCGAATTCACCCAGCAACTGGCCGTCGTGACTGTATACCCGTAGCGGAGTTTGCAACTGCACATCGCGCAGGACGTCGACAGACGGCAAATCCGGACTAAGGTATAGGAACGCGGCGCTGCCGATCAGCACGACGCCAGCGATAAATGTAAGGGCCAGCCACGCGGCGGCGCGCAACAACAATCTCGTTCGGGGCATGAAATTCCAGTTCTAAGAACGACTTAGCGATAAATTACCGTAACTAACGTCTCCAAAGTGTGAAATTATAAGCACTTTTATTGCGCGGGGCATTTGCGCAATTCAAGGACGTGGTATTTACTTCATCCTGTAGATTTGTGCCCTAAGTCACGGATGTAGATAGGAAAATCACTGTGATAGGCAGTCTTTTTGGAAGTCGCAGGTCAGTCCCCGTACTGGGCCTGGATATAAGCTCCTCGTCGGTCAAGTTGCTGGAACTCAGTCGTTCCGGTGACCAGTACCGCATCGAGAGCTATGCGGTGGCCTCGCTGCCGCCCAACGCCGTGCAGGAAAAGAACATCGCCGATGTCGAGGCGGTGGGCGAAGCCATACGCACGGTGCACGCCCGCGCCAAGACCAAGCTCAAGACCGCCGCTGTGGCGGTCGCCGGCTCGGCGGTGATCACCAAGGTCATCGACATGCCCGGCGGGCTGAGCGACGACGCCATGGAGAGCCAGATCACTCTGGAGGCGGATCAGTATATCCCTTATCCGCTGGACGAGGTGGCGCTGGACTTCGAGGTGCAAGGCCCCTCGGAGCGCAACCCCGAGCAGGTCGAAGTCCTGCTGGCGGCCTGTCGCCGGGAAAATATTGAAACCCGCGTGGACATACTCGAGGTCGCCGATCTGACCCCCAGGGTGGTGGACGTCGAGGCCTACTCCATAGAGCGCGCGTTCGGGCTCATCGCCCCGCAACTGGATGTCGCCGATGACGCGGTAGTCGCTATTGTCGATATCGGCTCGACCATGACTACCCTCAGCGTACTGGTGGCGGGCGAGACCATCTATACCCGCGAGCAGCTGTTCGGCGGCCGCCAGCTCACCGAGGAGATTCAGCGCCGCTACGGGCTGACCGTCGAGGAGGCGGGTCTGGCCAAGAAGCAGGGCGGACTGCCTGACGACTACGAGAGCGAGGTGCTGGATCCGTTCAAGGATGCGGTGGTCCAGCAGATCGTGCGCTCGCTGCAGTTTTTCTTTTCCTCCAGCCAGTACAACGATGTGGATCATATCCTGCTGGCCGGCGGCGTCTCGTCGATGGCGGGCCTGGCGGATCTGGTGCAGGAACGGCTGGGTACCAGCGCGTCGGTGGCCAACCCCTTCGCCCGGATGTCGGTGGCCAGCAAGGTCGATGCGGTGGCGCTCAGCAATGATGCTCCGGCGTTGATGATCGCGTGCGGTCTGGCGATGAGGAGTTTCGATTAATGGCCAAAATCAACCTGTTACCCTGGCGCGAAGAGCGCCGTCAGGAGCTCAAGAAACAGTTTCTCACCGTGCTGGCCGGCGTCGCCGTGCTGGGCATTGCCCTGGTGCTGCTCGCCCATCAGATATTCAGCGGGATTGTCGATGGCCAGCGCGAGCGCAATGCCTATCTTCAAAAACATATTGACGAGCTGAACCAGCAGGTCAGGGAAATCAGCGAAATCGACAAGAAGCGCCGCGAACTGCTGGAGCGCATGAGAATCATCCAGCAGCTGCAGGGCAACCGGCCGATTATCGTGCGCATTTTTGACGAACTGGTGCGCACGGTGCCGGATGGCGTGTTTTTCCAGAGCCTCAATCGCACCGCAGACAAAATTGACCTCCGGGGCGTCGCAGAGTCGAACAATCGCGTGTCGAGCCTGATGCGCAACCTGGATGGTTCGGGCTGGTTTGCCAGTCCGAATCTCACGTCCGTCAAAGCCAACCCCAGCTACGGTGAACAGGCCAGCGAGTTTCAGCTGTCCTTCGTGATAACCACGCCCGAAGCGGACGAGAGCGAGGAGTAGACCGGTGGCAGTCAAGGATTTGGTCCGGGATCTCCAGGACTTCGATATCAACGATCTGGATTTTGAAAACGTCGGCTCCTGGCCGCTGTTGGTCAAAATCATCAGCTGGGTGCTGGTCTTTGTCGTGGTGCTGGCAGCGGGCTACTTCTATGTGATCGCTGACCAGCGCGTCGCGCTGCAGCGGGAGCAGAACAAGGAGCAGGAGCTGCGCGCGGACTTCAAAACCAAAGCGCTCAAGGCAGCCAATCTCGCGGCCCTGCGCCAGCAGATGGCGGAAATGGAAGAGACTTTCGGTGCCCTGGTCAGCCAGCTGCCCAGCGACACCGAGGTGCCGGGCCTGCTGGAGGACATCACCAACAAGGGCGTGGAAAGCGGGCTGGAAATCATCAGCATCAATCTTCAGCGCGAACAGGTGAAGGAGTTCTACGTCGAGCTGCCCATCCAGATTTCCGTCAAGGGCGGTTATCACGACCTGGGCGCATTCGTCAGCGGCATCTCGGGCCTGCCCCGGATCGTGACGCTGCACGACTTCAAGATTTCGGACGGTGGTGCGGCGGGCGTGCTCAGCATGAATATCACCGCGCGTACCTATCGGTATAAGGACGCTAATGATGCCTAGTCAACCCTGGTTCAAGTTGGTGTGCCTGAGCCTGGCGGTCGTGCTGACGGGCTGCAACGGTAGCCATGATGATATTGATGAATTCATGGCCGAGGCCAAGGCGAGGCCGGCGGGCACCATCCCGCCCACGCCGGTTTTCAAGGCCTACAAAGCCTTCAATTACAGCGCGACAGGGCTGCGCAGTCCTTTCGAGAAGCCTGTAGAAGTGCGCGAGATCGCGCTGCTGCAGCCGTTGACCACGGTCAAGCCCAACGAAAACCGCGCCAAGGAATTCCTGGAGCAGTTCAATCTCGATCAGCTGTCCATGGTGGGAACGCTGGACATGGGGGGAACCCTGTGGGCGCTGATCAACGATGGGCAGGGCGGCGTGCACCGCGTCAAGGTCGGCAATTACATGGGTCGCAATCACGGCAAGATTGTCGAATTGGGCACCGATTATATGGCGTTGGTGGAAATCGTCCCCAACGGCAGTGATGGCTGGATCGAGCGGCCACGCAAAATTGCGCTGAAAACAGTTCAATGAATAAGGTAGCGGAGATGTTCATGGAAACGCGGCTTAACACGGCGTTGGTCAATGGGGGCGGCTCAGGGCGGCTCAGCGCTTGGAGTCGAAGCCTCCAATGGATGGCGCTGTTGCTGACCACCGTGTGGGGGTCGTCGGCGTATGCCGTCAATCTGAATGATGTGGAATTCAATGCGCTGCCTGGCGGTCGCTTTGAAGTCCAGCTGCAGTTTGATTCCACGCCGCCCGAGCCGGCGGGCTACACCATTGAGAAGCCCGCGCGCATTGCGCTGGACTTTCCCGGCGTGACCAGCCGCATCGATCAGAAAAAGCACGCGCTGAACTATGAAAATGCCAGCAGCGCCGTGCTGCTGGAGTCCGCGGGGCGTACGCGCCTGATCCTGAACCTGGTCGAGCTGGCGCCCTACAGCACCCGCATCGAAGGCAACACCCTGTTTGTCGAAGTGGGTGACGCCGGTGTGCGCGAGTACCTGAAGCCGGTGCGCGGCAACCAGGTGCTCGCCGCTGCGACCGCACCCAAATCCACGGACACCCGTGACCAGGGCATCGAAAACATCGACTTCCGGCGCGGCGACAACGGCGAGGGCCAGCTGGTGGTCAAGCTGACCGACCCCAAGGTCAACATCAATGTGTTCGTCGAGGGCGAGGGCATCAACATTGAATTTGATGGTGTCGATCTGCCCGAGCGCCTGCAGCGCCGCTATGACGTCACCGACTTTGCGACCCCCGTGCGCACCGTCGAGGCCAAGCAGACCCAGCGCGGTTCATTGCTCTCGCTGCGCGCGGTCGGTGAGTACGACTACCTCGCCTACCAGGCCGACAACGAGTACGTGGTGGCGGTCAAGCCGCTGACCGAAGACGAGGTCGATCAGCGCAAGAAGGAGTTTGCCTTCACCGGCGAGAAGCTGTCGCTCAACTTCCAGGACATCGAAGTGCGCGCGGTACTGCAGCTGATCGCCGACTTCACCAGCCTCAACCTGGTGGCCAGCGACACCGTTCAGGGCCGCATCACCCTGCGCCTGCAGAACGTGCCCTGGGATCAGGCGCTGGAACTGGTGCTGAAAACCAAGGGGCTCGACAAGCGCCAGATCGGCAACGTGCTGATGGTGGCGCCGGCGGCGGAGATCGCCGAGCGCGAGCGCCAGGAACTGGAGACCCGCAAGCAGGTCCAGGAACTGGCCCCGCTGCAGACCGAGTACATACGTATCCGTTACGCCAATGCTGCGGATCTGTACAGCCTGTTCAAGGGCGAGTCGGAAGGCGGTGCAAGCTCGGGGATGATTTCGCCCCGCGGCCGCGTCATCATCGACACGCGCACCAACTCACTGCTGGTCACCGAGACCGCGCAGAATCTCGAGGAGTTCCGCCGCATCGTCAAGTTGCTGGACGTGCCGATTCGCCAGGTACTGATCGAGGCGCGGATCGTGATCGCCAACGCCGACTTTGACCAGAACCTGGGTATCCGCTGGGGTGGCGCCGCGGTGCGCGACAACGGCAAGTGGTTCTACGGCGGTGACTCCAACTCGGTACTGGAGAGCTACAACGATTTCCAGAGCGAGCTCGGCGGCTCGGGTGACGGTACGCTGACCCTGCCCAGTGCGCTCAACGTCGACCTGGGTGTGGCCCCGCGCAACGGCCAGTTCGCGGTGGGCTTCGCCAACAACGACCTGCTGCTGTCGATGGAACTGTCGGCCCTAGAGGCCCAGGGCAAGGGCGAGATCGTGTCCCAGCCCAAGGTCATCACCGGCGACAAGCAGCGCGCGGTCATCAAGTCCGGTACCGAAGTGCCTTACCAGGAGTCGGCGGCCAACGGTGAAACCACCATTGAGTTCAAGGAAGCCGTACTCAAGCTCGAGGTCACGCCGAACATCACGCCGGACGACCGCATCATCATGACCCTCAATATCAACCAGGATTCGGTGGGCGATCTGGTATCTTCCGGCAACGCCGGCGGCTTTGTACCGACCATCGATACCACCGAGCTGCAGACGCAGGTGCTGGTGGGCAACGGTGAAACCGTGGTGCTGGGCGGCGTGTTCCGCACCGAGGACGTCAGCTCGACGGACAAGGTGCCGTTCCTGGGCGATGTGCCCTATGTCGGGCGCCTGTTTACCCGCAAATCGGTGCGCCAGTTGAAGACAGAGACCCTTATCTTCATCACACCGCGTATCATGGCGGATACTCTGATCGACTGAAGGTGTTGTTCCGCGCTCCATGAAATCGTTACCCAACGTCATACTTGTCGGCCCCATGGGGGCCGGCAAGACCACGATCGGTCGCCTGCTGGCCCAGGATCTGGGCCTTGAATTTCTGGATGTCGACCGCGAGATTGAGGCGCGTTCCGGGGTCGATATCCCGTGGATTTTCGACATGGAAGGCGAGGCCGGGTTTCGCGACCGCGAAGTCGCCGTGATCGAAGACCTGACCACCCAGCAGCGCGTGTTGATCTCGACCGGCGGCGGCGCAGTGGTGCGTTCGGAAAACCGCAATCTGCTCGCCGCGCGCGGGGTGGTGATTTATCTGTACACCTCGGTGGACGAACAGGTGAGGCGCACCGGCAACGACAAGCGCCGCCCCCTGCTGCAGACCGGTGACAGCGAGCGCGTCCTGCGCGAGCTGTTCACGGTGCGCGACCCCCTGTACCGGGAAATCGCGGACTTTATCGTTGAAACCGACGGCCGCAATCCCAAGTCTGTCGCCAGAGAGATCGCCCAGCTGCTAACATCGCCGGTCTGATACCGAATTGGATCGGGTCGCCCTATGGCCCTGATCGCGATGCAAGCAGGGACGACCCCAATCGTGACAATGCAAACCCTGACCGTAGACCTCGGCGAGCGCAGCTACCCTATTTTTGTCGGGCGAAAGCTGCTGGACGATGGCGAGCGGCTGCGTCAGTTCATCAGCGGCCGTCAGGTCTGCGTGGTCACCAACGAGACCGTCGCGCCATTGTACCTGGAGCGCCTGCGGGCGCAGCTCACCGGGCTGCAGGTGGACACGGTTATCCTGCCCGACGGCGAGAGCTACAAGACGCTGCGTCAGCTCGACGCGATCTACGACACGCTGCTGGGCGCGCGCCACAACCGCACCACGACGCTGCTGGCACTGGGCGGCGGCGTGGTGGGCGACATGACCGGGTTTGCCGCGGCCTGCTACCAACGCGGCGTCAACTTCATCCAGATTCCCACCACCCTGTTGTCCCAGGTCGATTCCTCGGTGGGCGGCAAGACCGGCGTCAACCACCCGCTGGGCAAGAACATGATCGGCGCGTTCTATCAGCCGCGCGCCGTGTTTATTGACCTGGATACCCTGCAGACGCTACCGGAGCGCGAGCTCAGCGCGGGTCTGGCGGAAGTCATCAAATACGGCCTGATTGCCGACGCCGGGTTTCTCGCCTGGCAGGAGGCGCATATCGATGCCCTGCTGGCGCGGGACCCCGCGGTGCTCAGCGAGGCGATTGTGCGTTCCTGCGCCATCAAGGCGCGGATCGTCGCCGGCGACGAGCGCGAATCCGGCGCCCGCGCGCTGCTCAATCTGGGGCACACCTTCGGCCATGCCATTGAAACGGCCCAGGGCTACGGCAACTGGCTGCACGGCGAAGCCGTCGCGGCGGGCATGGTGCTGGCTGCGGCGCTGTCTGCGCAGCAGGGCTGGCTGAGCGACGCCGATGTCGCGCGGGTGCGCGCGCTGCTGGTCCGGGCGCGACTGCCGGTGGCGCCGCCTGCGGATATGCCGGTCGACCAGTTTCTCGCACTGATGGCGGTGGACAAGAAAGTGCTGGATGGGCGCCTGCGCCTGATTCTGTTGTCACGCCTGGGTGGGGCAACGATCGTCGACGCTGTGCCCGAGTCCTCGATCCGCCAGCTGTTCGAGGGCTTCGGTCTGCACTGATTCAGTACCGGGAGGGTCCGCGCGGCCATGAACGATACCGCCACCGCAGTCGAGCACGTCCGCCGCCTGCAGCTTGAGTTCGATCCCTTCGCCACAAGCCAGCGCGGCAAGCTGCTATACGACGGCGCCGAGCGCCAGGCGCGACTCGAGGAGGCCGTGCACTTTTTGCACTTCGGCACTGGCGCAGTGTTGCTCACCGGTGCCCATGGCGCCGGCAAGACCACCTTGCTGCATCGCATACTGGGCCAGTGCGGCGGCTTTGCCGAGCGTTGCTGGGTGGAGGCGGACGAATGGAGCGCGGAGGCACTGCCCGCCCTGATCGGTGAACAGCTGGGGTATGCGGCGGTCCAGTGCGCGACCTGGCAGGGCTTGTCCGCCCTGGTGCAACAGGCTCCGGCCGAGGAGGTCGCCATTGTCGCCATCGACGACGCGGATCGCCTGAGCGACGATGTGCTGGCGGCGCTGTGGCGCCTGTATCAGGAGTCCGACCAGCGCCTGCGCTTGCTGCTGACCGCCACCACGGATCTCCGGGCTCGGCTGCAGCCGCTGCCCGATGCGGAGCATCAGGTGCGACTGCTTGAATTGCGGCCGCTGACCGCGACTGAGCTGGGCGAGTTGGCGAGCATGCAGTTGCGGGCCGCGGGCTACCGGGGTGCTCAGCCCCTGTCCATGCTGCAGCAGGAAGAACTGGCGGTGCAGAGTCGCGGTGCGATAGGCGCAGCCCTGGATCTGTTGCCCCGGCTACTGGCTGAGCCCGAACCCTCGCGCCTGGCGAGTCTCCCCTGGCCGCACTTCGGTGCGATGGCCCTGGTGCTGGTCCTGCTGGGGGTGTCCTACTGGTATCAGGGGCGTCCCGAGGCTGCGCGTACGCAGGTGGTGCAGCCGATATGGCCGGCGGCCGGGGACGCGGCGAAGGACGCCTCACCGGCATCTCGTGCGACGGCCGCGGCTCTGCCGGACCTGCGGGCGGAGCGCGATAACACCCCAGATACGACGCGGAGTGTGGACGCCGGTGCTGGCGCGGCGCCCAGGGTGGAAACTGCCCTCGCACCACAACCCGATACCCCGTCCGGGGCGCGGGCTGATAGCCAGCGCGAGACGGGCCCGAAGGCCGGCTCCGGGCCTGCACCTGAACCAAAGCCTGAGTCCGCGCTGCAGAGCAACACTGCAGCTGGGCCGGTGGCCGAGGCCAGGCCCGAAAAAAAGCCGGAAGAGAAGCCGCCACAGAAGCCTCAGCGGAAACCAGGCGACAGCCCGGTGCCGGCTCAGGAGCAGGCGATACTTGACATGGCCAGGAGCGACTACCTGATCCAGATGCTGGGCAGACGCGACGCGCGCCGGATACAGCGCTTCAGCGCGGATCATGCGAGCCTCAATATCCTCGTGTTTGAAACCCGCCTGGACGGCAAGCCCTGGCATGTGGCCGTGACCGGCCCCTACCCCGGTCGCGATGCCGCTCGTGCCGCCATCGCGCAACTGCCGGCGGGCCTGCGTCAGCAGGGCGCCTGGGCGCGCAGTGTCGACAGCGTGCAGCAGGATATCCGGCGCCTGCGGCAGCGCTGAATGCGCGGCAAAATATTTTGTCAGCGGTTTGTGATGGCCCGGGTCGATGTGTAAAATGGCTCTCCGTTTTTTTTGCGGCAAGCTCTTTGTGGCGGCCCGGTTTTGCCTATAAAAGCTTGTTTCCCAAGGCTTTTTTCGGCGAGACCCACGTATGACGCAAGGCCTGTACAGCCACGACGACGTCCGCGACAACTGCGGTTTTGGGCTTATCGCGCACCTGCGGGGCGAGGCCAGCCATCGCCTTCTGCAGACCGCCATTGAGTCACTGACCTGCATGACGCACCGCGGCGGTATCGCCGCCGACGGCAAAACCGGCGATGGCTGCGGCCTGTTGCTGCAAAAGCCCGAAAACTTTCTGCGCGCCGAGGCCCAGGCCTTGTTCGGCCGCTCGCTGGCCCCGAGTTTCGGCGTCGGCCAGGTTTTCCTGAACCCCGACGAAGCGCTGGCTGCAGTGGCGCGCCGGGCGGTGGAGCAGGGGCTCACCGAGCAGGGCCTGACCGTCGTGGGGTGGCGTGCGGTGCCGGTGGACCCCGGCGTGCTGGGCGAGATTGCGCTGGCCGAGTTGCCCCGTATCGAGCAGGTCTTTGTCGATGCCGGCGATATGCCCACCGACGAGCTCAACACCCGTTTGTTCGTGGCTCGGCGCCTGGCGGAAAAAGCGGTCCAGGACGACAGCTACTTTTTCATCTGCAGCCTGTCTGCCACCGTTATCGCCTACAAGGGGCTGATGATGCCGGTGGACCTGACGGCGTTCTATGCTGATCTGGGCGACAGCCGGCTGGAGACCGCCATCTGCGTGTTTCACCAGCGCTTCTCCACCAACACCCTGCCGCGCTGGCCCCTGGCCCAGCCGTTTCGCTATCTCGCCCACAACGGCGAAATCAACACCATCGACGGCAACCGCAACTGGGCCGAGGCGCGTACCGCCAAGTTTGCCAGCCCACGGCTGCCGGACCTGAAGACCATCAGTCCGCTGGTCAACCGCCATGGCTCCGATTCCTCCAGCATGGACAATATGCTGGACCTGCTGCTGGCCGGCGGCATGGACCTGTTCCGCGCCGTGCGCCTGCTGATCCCGCCGGCCTGGCAGAACATCGAGTACATGGACAACGAGCTGCGGGCCTTCTACGAGTACAACTCCATGCACATGGAGCCCTGGGACGGCCCGGCGGGGGTGGTGCTGACCGACGGCCGCTATGCCGTGTGCCTGCTGGACCGCAACGGCCTGCGCCCGGCGCGCTGGGTCATTACCCGGGACGACTTCATCACCCTGGCGTCGGAGATCGGCACCTATGGCTACCAGCCCGAGGATGTCGTGGCCAAGGGCCGCGTCGGGCCGGGACAGATTTTTGCGGTGGATACCCTCAAGGGCGAGGTCATGCACACCGCCGATATCGACCGCCGCCTCAAGGAAAGTCATCCCTACAAGCAGTGGCTGCGGGAGCACGCGCTGCGCATCGAATCGACCCTGGAGCCGGTCAAGACCAAGGACCTGCCCAAGGGCGAGGAGCTGAAAATTTACCAGAAGCTGTTCCAGGTCAGCTTCGAGGAGCGCGAGCAGGTCTTGCGGCCCATGGCGGAGGCCGCCAACGAGGCGGTGGGTTCCATGGGCGACGACACGCCGATGGCGGTGCTGTCGCGGCAGCAGCGCCCGCTCTATGACTATTTCCGGCAGAAGTTTGCCCAGGTCACCAACCCGCCCATTGATCCCCTGCGCGAGTCCATTGTGATGAGCCTGGAGACCTGCCTGGGCGCCGAGAAGAACGTCTTCGAGGAAGCTCCCGACCACGCCGACCGGGTGATCCTGACCTCGCCGATCCTCTCGCCGGTGAAGTTCGAGCGGGTGCTGACTATCGAGCGGCCCGGCTACGCGGTGGCGCGTATTGATCTCAACTACGACCCCGCGGTCCGCAATCTGCATCAGGCGGTGCTGGCGGTGGCGGACCAGGCTGAGGCCGCGGTGCGCGCCGGCAAGACCATCCTGATACTGTCCGACCGCGCCATCCTCAAGCACGAGCTGCCGGTGCACAGCCTGCTGGCCACCGGCGCCGTGCACCACCGCCTGATCGCGAGCGGCCTGCGCTGTGATGCCAATATCGTGGTGGAGACCGGCTCGGCTCGCGACCCCCATCAGCTCGCCTGCCTGTTCGGCTTCGGCGCCAGCGCCGTGTTCCCCTACATGGCCTACGCGGTGCTGGACGACATGATGCGCAGCGGCGAACTGCTGGGCGACCCCTATCAGCTGCACGTCAATTACCGCAAAGGCATCAACAAGGGCCTGCTCAAGATCCTCTCGAAAATGGGCATTTCCACCATCGCATCCTACCGCGGCGCGCAGCTGTTCGAGGCGGTGGGCCTGTCCCGGGACGTGGTCGACCTGTGTATCCGCGGCGTGCCCAGCCGGATCCAGGGCGCGAGCTTCGACAAAC
>JAVEVZ010000064.1:0-11635 GCA_034004805.1 Spongiibacteraceae bacterium
GTGGTGGTGGCAGCGAGAGCACTGCAGCCACGGACAACCCGCCGCCACCTGTGGCCAAGCCGGCGCCGCCCGCCAAACCGCCCAAGCCCACCACGCCCCCGCCTCCGCCGCCCCCGCCGGCGTTTACGCCAGTGACCATCAGCCTGAGCTGGCAGATACCCACCACCCGTGAAGATGGGTCGACGCTGAGCATGGCGGAACTGGGCGGCTACCAGATCGTCTACTACCGGGACGGCTCCGCAGCCAATTCCAACTGTTGCCGTCTGAACATCAACAACGGTCGTCAGGACCGCGTGGATGTGACCATCAACGAGGCCGGCACCTGGTATTTCGCGATCTCGGCCATCGATGCGCAAGGCCTGCACAGCGACCTGTCAGAGCCTGTCTCGCTGGTCATCAACTGAGCAACCACCTGTCGGGAAATTTGACAGTTTCGCACGACAAGCGCCCGGGCAGAGAGCGTCACACCTCGCACAGGCTTCGCAAAAGCCCTCCGCCCGGCGCCGAACGATCAAACAACCCCTTGTTTTTCCTGACCATTTCTTTTTTTCTTAACAAGGCGACTGCAATCCAGTCGATTTGTTGCCGGGTGGTGTATATATTGCTTGGTACAGCCACACGCGCTGCAACATCCCAGACAGCGGTAGCGGATGTCAGCCAGTGTTAACTGATCGGGACGCGGGACAACGAGCACCCAGTGCCGTCCCACCACACACCGCCCCAATATCGGATCGCCCATGACTTCAAACAACGACAACATGCGACCCCTGTCGGGCGGCAGCAACAACGGCAAGGACGGCAAAGGCGGCAGGAGCGCCACACCGCTGCCCAGCCTGCTGAACCAGGTCAAGGAACACGCCGTATCGGCGCTGGATCATGAACTCGAGCGGCTGTTCGCGTCCTGCGACGACCTGTTCTTCGATCTTTCCAGCCGCGCCTCCAGCAATGCCGAGCAAAACCTGTACTTCGAATCCATGCGGGAAGTGCGGATCATGCGCGCCGGCGTTGCCAAGCGCTTCCACCAGGAACTGGAGTCGGTATTCCACGCCGCGGTAGCCGGCAAACTGAAAAGCCGGAACGCAACCAGCCCGGAGGTCGATGTCTCTGCGGAGCACCTGTCGCTGGTGCAACATGACGATCTGGAGCGCGAAGTAGCCATCGCCGGGATGGTGAACAAGGCCAATGCCGTGTACCAGGAACAGCTGTACGCGCTCACCACCCGCCTCAATGTGGTTGCGGATAAGGCGGGCCTGTCGCTGTCCGACAACCCGCTGGCACCCGAGCACCTGTGTGCCAGTTTTGCCAATGCCTGCGATACGCTGGATGTCAGCATCAAGGCGCGCATCATTATCTACAAGCAGTTCGACCGCCTGGTGATCGGGCAACTCGGCAGGCTGTACAACTCGGCGAACACCCTGCTGGTCAGCGCCGGCATCCTGCCGAAAATCCGCCATCAGATCAGCAAGTCCGAGTCCGCCACCGCACCTGCCAGCGGAGGCGCAGAGGCTAACCGCGCCGCGGACGCAGTCTCCGAACTGGGCGATGGCATGAGCTTCGACCTCGCCGAGCTGGGCGCCCTGCTGGCGGCGGTGCGCAGCACCGATACCGCGCGCATTCCGAACTATGTGGCCTACGCGGCCAACCCCGGGCCGGAAATGCCGCGCACCGAGCTGCTGCAGCAACTCCACGCCCTACAGGCGGCGCGCCGCGCCAGCGACGAGAATGCACACAACGCCTCGATCATCCGCGCGCTGGTACAGCAGATACTGTCGTCCCGTTCGCCCGAGCAGCCCAACGCGCTGAAACAGAGCGACGAAGACATCATCAATCTGGTGGCCATGTTCTTCGACTTCGTGCTCGACGACCGCAACCTGCCCGTCGCGGTGCAGGCCCTGATCAGCCGGCTGCAGATTCCGGTACTCAAGGCAGCGCTCAAGGACAAGACTTTTTTCAGCAACGGGCACCACCCCGCACGCCGCCTGATCAATACCCTGGCGCAGGGCGCCATCGGCTGGGAAGACGCAACCGAAGTCACCCGCGACGCACTGTACAAGGCCATGTCCCGCGCCGCGCAACAGGTGCTGGACGACTACGCTGACGATGAAAACGTGTTCGCCTCCGCACTCTATCCGCTGGAGCGGGCGCTGGAGCAGCAGGCCAAGCGCGCCAGCCTGATCGAGCGCCGCACCAACCAGGCTGCCGAGGGCGAGGCCCGCACCAAGCTGGCCAGGTCCGCCGCCCAGGCCGTGCTGTTCGAGAAGCTGCAAAAGGCCGCGCTGCCATCCACCATCAGCCGCTTTCTCAGCGAAGACTGGCTGAACGCCCTGATTCTGGTGCATCTGCGTCACGGCGAGGACAGCGCCCAGTGGGTGGAGTCCTGCCAGCTGGTCGACGATCTGGTATGGGCGTGCAAGCGCCACAGCGACAGCCGCTCCACCGCACGCCTGGAAAAGATCAAACCCGCGCTGCTGGAGCGCATAGACCACGCCCTGATCGACGTCATCAACGCCGAAGAGACCCGCGTTGCGATCATTCAAGAGCTATCCACAGTGCTTGATCAGGTCCAGACCGACGCCCTGCCCCAGGATGAGTTCAAGCCGATCACCGTGCAGCAGGCCATCAACCTGGGGCACCGGCCCGGCGCCGGCACCAAGTCCTGGAAAGACATGACTGCCCTCGAACGGCAACAGGCGCAATACCAGGAGCTGGTCTACGAGTTCATTAAGAAAGTCGAGGAAACGCCCACCGGCACCTGGGTGAAATACCAGGTGGACAGCTCGGGCAAAACCCTGACCTGCAAGCTCAGCAGCCATGTGTCAGCCTCCGACAGCTACCTGTTCGTCAACCGGCTGGGTTTCAAGGTGCTGGAGAAAGGCCGCAAGGACTTCGCCTACGACATGCAGCGTGGCCGGGTCCAGGTCATCGAACGCGGCCTGCTGTTTGACCGGGTAATGAACCGCATCGTCGGCAATATGCGCAACGACCGCTACGCCGGCGCCACCCGCTGACGGTACAACATACGGCGCCGTCAGCGCCCCTGACCTCACCAGCCGCGCCTGCTTTTCGCCACTACGCTCTGCTATGATCCGGGAGCGATGTCACCAGCGCAGCCGCTGATCACAGTTCGACGAAGACTGGCCGAACCGCAGGCGCAAGGGTGTTTCAGGGGCTTCCCGGCAACATAACAATGACTCTCCTCCTCCAATCAGAAGCAACACCTCCACGCCATGGGTTATGACGCCGTTACCTTCCAGAGCTACCTGAGCGCCGGACTGATCTTCGCGGTGCTGACACTGGTGCTGGCCAGACTGTGGTTTCGCGACCGCGCACACCTGCTGCTGGTGGTCGCCGCCGCAGTATCCAGCGTGTGGGGTGTGGCCATCGCCTTCAATTACCGGGGCTACCCGCAAAGCCCGTCCGATCTGCTGCTGATCGAAACCCTGCGCTACGGCGCCTGGACGTGCGCAGTGATCGCCACCGTGCAACTGGTCAGCGGCGCCAAACTGCCCGGGCCGTTCCGCAACGCCATCAACGGCGGATGGATCCTGGCGCTGGCGGGCTATCTGGCGCTGACAGTGCTCGATGCGCCGCTGCTGGAAAATACCAGCCTGCTGATATGGACCTGTCTGATACTCAGCATTATCGGCCTGGTTGCGGTCGAGCAGCTGTATCGCAACACCACCGATATGCGCGATACCAAGCTGATCAGCGTACTGCTGGCAACGCTGTTCGGCTATGACATCTACCTGTTTGCCTACAGCCTGATCTTCAACCAGATCGAACCCATCACCTGGCAGGCGCGGGGGGCGGTCAACGCGTCTATCGCACTGTTTATGGCGCTGGGCATCATGCTGACCGCCAACGCCAACCGGCCTGCGCCCCTGGCCATGTCGCGACCGCTGGTGTTCTACACCACCTCGCTGACGGCTGCGGGATGTTTCCTCGCCACCATGGCAATGGGCGGCTATTACGTCCAGCTGTACGGCGGCGAGTGGGGCACTGTGGTACAGGTGCTGCTGCTGGTACTGGCAATCATCAGTATCATTATCGTGTTCGTATCGCGCACCCTGCGGGCCAAGCTCAGCGTCTGGGTCAACAAGAACTTTTTTCACCACAAATACGACTACCGCGCCGAATGGCTGCGGCTGATCAACTACCTGTCCCAGCCCACCCACGAAGACGACGCCAACGAGCGCGGCCTCAAGGCCATCGCGTCGATCTTCAAATGCCCGGGCGCCGCGCTGTGGCTGCCCGTCAATAATTTTTACCAGCCCGCGGCCACCATCGATATGACGCTGCCGGAATGCGACCTGCGCGTCGCGGAGGACTCGCCGTTCTGCCGGACCCTGCTGGAACAGGAGTGGGTGTTCTCGCCCTACACCACGGCCGCCGAGCGCAACGAAACTTACAGCCACCTGCTGCCGGAGTGGATCAACGAAATCGAAGGCCTCTGGCTGGTGCTGCCGCTGTCCATCGAGCAGAAGCTGGTCGGGTTTGTCCTGCTCACCCGGCCGGAGGGCGAGAGCCTGCTCAACTGGGAAGACCTGGACCTGCTGAAAACCGTGGGGCGACAGGTCGCGAGCTACCTGGACCGGCACCAGGCCGCCGAGCTGCTGGTGGAATCCCGCCAGTTCGAAGCGTTCAACAAGCTCACAGCGTTTATCATGCACGACCTGAAAAACCTGATCGCCCAGCAGGCCCTGGTGGTGCAGAACGCCGCCAAACACAAGGACAACCCCGCGTTTGTCGAAGACGCCATCCGCACCATCGACAACTCGGTGGGGCGCATGAGTAACCTGCTCAAGAAACTGCAACACAACGAACCCGCGGAGATTCGTCCCGTCTCTATCCACAAGGTCCTGATGGAGGCCGTGCGCAAATCCGACGACCTCAAGCCCAAGCCGGCGCTGCGCCTGACCCCCGAGGATATCCAGGTCACCGCAGACCCGGACCGCCTGACGATGACCCTGCTACACTTGGTCAGGAACGCGCAGGAGGCCACCCAAAACACGGGGTTTGTGGATGTGACCTTACGCCACGAAGACAATAATGCCATTATCCTGATTGAAGATAATGGCGCGGGCATGGATGCGGAGTTTGTCCAGAAGCGGTTGTTCAGACCCTTCGACACCACCAAATCCGGCAAAGGCATGGGCATTGGCGCCTACCAGGCCCGCGAATACCTCGCGGGCCTGGGCGGTCGGCTGACGGTAGAATCCACTCCCGGCGAAGGCACGACGTTTACCATCTCCCTGCCGGCGGCGACTAATTAATCGAGACCCCATGAGCGATAGAAGTCAAAAGGACACCCTTCTCATCGTCGAGGACGATCAGGGTTTGCAAAGCCAGTTGCGCTGGCACTTCGACCAGTACAACGTCGTCATCGCGGGCGACCGGGAGAGCGCCATCGCGGCGATCCGCCAGCATGAGCCCGCCGTCGTTCTCCAGGATCTGGGCCTGCCACCCGACGAAGAAGGCGTCGAGGAGGGCTTCAAGACCGTCCAGGAAACCATGCGCCTGGCGCCCAACACCAAGATCATTGTGATCACCGGCAACCACGATTATGAAAACGCCGTACGCGCCGTCGCGCTGGGCGCCTACGATTTCTATCAAAAGCCCATCAACGCCGAGACCCTGGACCTGATCGTCCAGCGCGCCTACAACATCTATGCGTTGGAAGAGCAGAACCGCCGCCTGCAGGAGCAGAAGCAGGCGCCACTCGCCGGCGTCATCGCCTCGGACCCGGCCATGCTCAAGGTGTGCCGCACTATAGAAAAGGTCGCGCCCACCAACGTGACCTGCGCAATCCTGGGCGAGAGCGGCACCGGCAAGGAAGTCATCGCCAAAGCCATCCATTCCCTGAGCCCCCGCATAGACGCCCGCTTCGTGGCCATCAACTGCGCCGCGGTACCCGAAAACCTCATGGAAAGTGAGTTGTTCGGCTACGAGAAAGGCGCCTTCACCGGCGCCAACAAACGTACCCTGGGCAAAGTCGAAGTGGCCCACGAGGGCACGCTGTTTCTCGATGAAATCGGCGATATGCCGCTGTCACTGCAGGCCAAGCTGCTGCGCTTTCTGCAGGAACGCGTGATCGAGCGCGTCGGCGGCCGCGAAGAAATCCCGGTGGATGTGCGGGTGGTGTGTGCCACCAACAAAAACCTGGAGCAGATGGTCGCCGACGGCAGCTTCCGCGAGGACCTGTACTACCGCGTCTGCGAAATGATCATTCACCTGCCGCCGCTGCGCGAGCGCCAGGGCGACAAGATACTGCTGGCGCGGCATTTCCTGCAGCGCTATGCCGAGGAACAGCAGCGCAAGATCACGGGCTTTACGCAGGAGGCGGCGGAAGCCATCGAGACCTATCACTGGCCCGGCAACATCCGCGAGATGGAAAACAAGATCAAGCGCGCCGTGATCATGTGCGAAGACAAACTGGTCACGCCCGCAGACCTGCAGCTCGCCACCCCCGAAGGCCTGTCGATCAACCTGCGCCACGTGCGCCAGGAAGCGGAGAAGGTCGCCATCAATCGCGCCCTGTCGCTCGCCGACGGCAACTATTCCGCCGCCGCAAAACTGCTGGGTATAACCCGGCCGACACTCTACGATCTCGTCAAAAAATACGACATTACCTACTGACGCCCAGCCCGCCGAGGATATCGTCTTGTTGCACCCATTTCGCCGCTCCGTCTCCCTCCTCGGCTGCGGCCTGCTCAGCCTGGCGCTGCTCGCTGGCTGCGGAGAATCCGTAGACTCCGAGCGACAGGCCGCCATCTACCTGGAGAGCGGCGCCGCCTACCGCCAGCAAGGCCAGTACCGCGCCGCCATGATCGAGGCGCGCAATGCCATCAAATACGCGCCACAGAAACTCGAAGGCTACTGGCTGCTGGCAGACATCCTCGCGCAGCTGGGCAACCCCCATGCCAGCAACGAAGTGCTTATGTCCCTCCAGGGCGTGGAAGACCCGCGCCACCTGAAGCGCATCGCCACCAACCACGTCGCGCTGGGCAAGCTGCGTTCCGCGCGCGAACTGCTGGCCACTCCCGCGCTCGCCGCAAACCTGTCCAGCGATACCGACCTGCAGATCCTGCAGGCAAAAATACTCGCCGGCGAAGGCCGGCTCGACGACGCCCTGGGCCAGTTGCAGGCCCTGATCAAGCGCCAGCCCGACGCCCGCGAGGCCCATCTCGCGCTGGCGACCCTGCAACTCCAGGCCCACCACAAGGCTGCGGCTTCCAGCGCGCTGAGGAATTGGTTGCAGGGCCACCCCGAGGATGCGGAATTTCTCGCTCTGCGGGCAGCCATCGCCGCCGGCGACAACCAGCTGGAACTCAGCGAACGGCTGCTGACCCAGGCCCTGCAGACGCTGCCGCAGACCGATCTGCTGACTCCGCTCAAGGCCCGCGTACTGCGCCAGCTGGCGGCGGTGCTGACCCAGCTGGGACGCTCCAGCGAAGCGCTGGCCTACAGCCAGCTGCTGGCACGGGCCGCCCCCGGCGCCGACGAGCAGCGCCAGAAGCTCAACCAGGCCCTGGACCTGTACCGTGCCGGAGATTTCCAGCAGGCCGAGAAGCTACTCTCGGAGCTCTACGAAACCAGCCCCGGCAATCAGGTCGGCGCGCTGTTGCTGGGCCTGGTGCAGTACGAGCAGGGCAACTACGAGGACGCCAGCGAGTTGCTGGGCGACAACGTCGACCCGGAAACCATGTCGGCGCCGGTGATTGAAGCCACCGCCCTGGCCCAGCTGCGCGAACAGCGCCCCGCCGATGCCCTGGCCCTGTTGCGCGAAGCGCTGCTGGATCACGGCGACAACGCCCGCCTGCAGGCCATCTACGGCATGGCGGCCCTGCAGTTTGCAGAGCACCAGGAAAGCGGCGCGATCGCCCTCAACAAGGCGCTGTCGCTGGACCCCGAGCGCGCCACCCTGCGCCTGCCACTGGCCGAGTACTACATCCGCACCGGGCGCGTCGACCAGGCCCGCGCGCAAATCGTCAGCGCCGCCAACCAGGCGCCCGCGGACCCCAGGATTCAAACCGCAGCGATACAGTTCTTTCTGCGCGCGGGGGAGGCCGACACCGCCCAGACCATGATGGGCAAGTTCCTCGAAGCCAGCCCCTCGCAGGCCAGCACTCTGGTCCTGGCAGCCCGCCTGGGACTGCTGAACAAGGACCCGGCCTCCGCCAAGTCGCTGCTGGCCCGCGCCCTCAAGGCCGAGCCAGGCAACACCGAAGCCCTGCTGACTCTGGGCCAGATGGCGCTGCAACAGCGCGACTGGACCACCGCCGGCAGCCATTTCAAGGCCGCGATCGACCACTCGCCAGACTCGGTCAGCGCCTACAAGGGACTGCTCAGCACCTACGAAGTCCGCGGCTCGGTGCAGGCCGGCCTCGACGCCCTGACAGCGCTCGCCGACAGCAATGGCAGCGCCATCCCCCGCGCCGTGATCGCCGAATTCCTGCTGCGCCACAACCGCCTGGATGACGCCGCGGCACAGATCCGCCAGGTACAGGCGGCGGCCACGGGCGACAACTACGTGGGCGCCGTGACGACCAGCGTCTACCGCGCCCAGGCCGACGCCCAGCGCCAGGCCCGGAATCTCGACGCGGCCCGCAACACCCTGATGGCAGCCATCCAGTTGCAGCCCGATAATCAGGATCTGCTCAGCGACCTGGTGCGGCTGGAGTTGCTCGCCGGACGCACCGAGGAAGCGGACAAGCTGATCGCCCAGATCCGCAGCCAGCCCAACGGCGCTATGCTGGCGGCACTGCTGGCGGCCGCGGTCGAGCACACCCAGGGCCATCCCGACAAGGCGCTGGCAGTACTCAATGCGCGCTGGAAAGCTGCCGGGGAACCCGCCGTGGCCGAGCGCCTGTACGCCCTGCTCAAGGGCATGGGACAGGATCGACAGGCCCTGGAACTGGCCTCGGCCTGGGCTGACCAGCACCCGCGCGACCCGCGCCCGCTAACCATACTGGCCATGGACGCCCAGCAGCGCGGCGAAGTGCTGGTGGCCACGCGCTGGTACGAGCGTTCACTGACCCTGCAGCCGGACCAGCCGGTGGTGCTCAACAACCTGGCCTGGCTCAAATTCGAAGCCGGTGATGCCCAGGCCGTTGAACTGGCCCAGCGCGCCAGCGAACTCGCGCCCACCAACGCCTCGATACTGGATACCTACGGCTGGATACTGTTCAAGCGCGGCAACAAGCAGGCGGCCCTGCCCATTCTGCAGCGCGCCGCCCGCTACGCGCCGGACTCCAAAGAAATTGCCGATCATCTGGCAGAAGCAGAAAAAGGTTAGGAAGCGTCGCTCCGGATCTACCCTGCCGCGGCCCTACCCCACCGGCAGGGTCAGCAGGCGCGCGGCGAACTGGCGGGCATTGGGCACCGGTGCCATGACCGGCAACACCGCGGCGACGCCCGGTATTTCGGGCAGGGCGCGGGCGTAGAAGGCACTGGCGCCCCGCGCTGTCCAGCGCGACACCAGCCCATCCCGGGTCGCCTGGTCCGGGCACAGCAGCGGGTAGCGCAGCAACCGTCCCCAGCGTGACGCCAGACTCGGCGCCAATGCCTCGACCCCGGCGGCTTCGCGGGCCACGATCCCGCCCAGCGCGTACTCGGATGCCCGGTCCCGCGCGCCATGGCGCTGCACGTTAGCCCCCAGCAGACTGAGCCTCACCGCGTCCAGCGCCTGTATCTCGCTCAGCGCATGGTAGACCGTGGTGCCGATGGCGGTGCCCGGCACACGGCTGACCAGCCCATAGGCCGTTGGCCGCAGCAGCTGATTGAATACCAGCGCTTTGACGCGGCCCAGCGGTGCCATCGGCGCCAGCGCGGGCGGTTGCCAGTCGCCCAGCGCGCCGTCCTCGCGCAGCAGCAACGCGCCGCCACCCAGCAGATTGACCGGCTTGCCACGCCCGAAACTGGTGAGCATCACATCCGCCGGCCCATCGGCGGGCTCCGGGTACCACTGCGCACAGTCCTCGATCAGCACACAGTCCGCGCTGCGGGCGATGTCGGCGAGCTCCGCCATGCGTTCGCGTATGCCCAGAAAGTTGACGGCAACGATGGCCGCCACCCCGTCCTCGCAGGCCGCGGCCAGCGCGCCCAGGTCGTAGCCCGGATCATCCGCCGCGCAATCCACCAGCACCGCTTGCGCGCCGGCAAATACCGCCGCCGCCACCAGGTCCGGGCAACCATAGCCGGGCAGAATGACCCGCTTGCGGCCGGGGCATACCGCCAGCGCAGCCATCAGCGCCAGCGCCAGCGCCGCCGTGCCGGAGTTGAGCCACAGGCTTCGGTAACCGTCGAACACAGGCGGCGCGACATCGGTGCGCCACAGCACCGGCTGCCCCACCGGGGGCCGGCGCGCAATCATCGCGCCGAGGGCTGCCATACCGTCATGCGCTTGCCGCTGAGGTACTGCACACCCGCCTGGGCGATGGCCACGTTGACCTGCACAAAGAAATAGATGATGCGCACCGGGCCGATAGCCTGCAGCGCCGGGCGCAGATGTGCCGCCAGCGCGGTGCCGTAGAACAACAGCTGCGCCCAGAAGGTGAGGGTATAGAACCCGCCGTGCCCCAGCAGGCCGAGGTTGCACAGGAACACTCCCGCCAGGGCCCACGGCACCAGCCAGCGCAGCAGCTTGTGGCCGATGACCTGGTGGGCGAACCAGCCGTACTCGCGCCAGTTCAGCACCTCGGGATGGCGCCCCAGACCGGTCATGCCGCGCAGCACGGTGCGCACCTTGCGCTGGTACTCTCTGGCCGGGTCCTTGAGATCGCGGTAATAGCCCAGCACGTCCGGCGCCGTCACTCCGCGCAAACCCTGCCTGGCGCAATTGAGGGCGGTATTGAAATCGCTGGGCGACTGGATGTCCCAGTCTTCACACACGGTCCGCCGCGCCGCGAAGAAGGAGCCCGACAAACCCACCAGCCCGGCCGCCCCGGACTCCAGCCGGCGCAGCCACATCTCGTAGCGCACATACAGTCCCTCGCCGCCCACCTTGCCCGCCTGGCTGATAAACCGGTCCTCGCTGGACACTGCGCCCACCTGCGGGTCGTCGAAATAGCGCACCAGGCGGGTCAGCGCATCGGCGGGTATTTCCGTGGCGACATCGGAGAACACCAGAATATCGCCGCTGGCGACCCTGATGGCGCAGAGCTGCGCGTATTCCTTGCCCAGGCGCTGGTCGGCCCGCGCCAGCTTCACGCCCTGCCCGGCGTACTCCGCGACGATGGCGTCGGTGTCATCCGTCGAGCAATCCGAGGCCACCAGGATTTCCAGGTGCTCGCGCGGGTACTCCACGGCCAGTGCATTATCGAGTTTGGCGCGTATCCGCGCGGCCTCGTTGTGGGCGGTGATGATCAGGCTCAGCCGCGGCAGCCCGGCATCCGCCGCTTGCGCCGCCTCGCCAGCCGCGGCATAAACCGGGGCCGGCTGGCCGCGCATCCGCCACCACAGCAGCAGCGGGTAGATGAAGTAGCTGTACAGCGAGGCCAGGACAAACAGCCAGAACAGCAAAGCGAGCATAGCGGGGATCCCTGTTGTCAATATCCGGTGCGTTTTAAATACCTGTCGCTCGTTTGCCGCTCACCTTTCGAGCGCGCATTGACCGAACGCTGCAAGCGCCACTGCG
>JAVEVZ010000065.1:0-11504 GCA_034004805.1 Spongiibacteraceae bacterium
TTCGAGAGTTTTCATCAGCATGGGCGTGGTGTTGGTATTCACCAGACCTGTAGTCAACGTGATGTTCTTGATCCACAGCTTCTGCAACTGCAAATCAACACTGGTACCGTGCACACCTATATTGGCAATATGCCCACCGGGCCGCACCACGGCCTGACAGATATCGAAGGTCTGTGGGATCCCAACGGCTTCAATCACGACATCAACACCGTCTTTGGTCATTGTCATTAACTCGGCAACGGCATCACTGCTGGCACTGTGAATAACATCTGTTGCGCCAAACTTTTTTGCCATAGCCAGGCGCGAATCGTCTACATCCACCATCACCAGGCGCGCGGGTGAGTAGAACTGCGCAGTTAACAACGCCGCCATTCCTATCGGACCCGCGCCGATGATGGCCACAGTATCACCGGGCTTGACGGCACCATACAGCACGCCGATCTCAAAACCTGTCGGCAAAATATCACTAAGCATCACCAGCGCTTCTTCATCAGCGCCCTTGGGCACATGGTACAGGCTGTTATCGGCATGCGGGATGCGCACATATTCCGCCTGGGTACCATCAATCAGGTGGCCAAGAATCCAGCCGCCATCCTCACAATGTGAAAACATCTGCTGTTTACAATAAGCACATTTACCACAGGAGGTAACACAGGAAATCAAAACAGCGTCGCCTTTCTTGAAACGACTGACAGCACTGCCGACCTCTTCAACAATACCGACACCTTCGTGACCTAAAATACGTCCAGAGGTCACTGCGGGCACGTCACCCTTGAGAATATGAAGATCCGTGCCACAAATAGTGGTCTTGGTGACTTTTACAACCGCATCTGTCGGCTTGGATATTTTTGGCGTATCTACGCTCTCCAATGATTTAATGCCTGGACCACCGTAAACAACCGCTTGCATTTGCTTTGGCGTGGTCATGTTGTGCCCCCTTATTGCAGACGTTAAAAGCGGTCTCGCAAGGACCGACATATCCAATAAAACAATATCTTACGCCACCCACGCGGCAATAATCCATGAAGCGCGTCGACGTTACTACCGCAGCGTACATTCCGCCCACCGGCACTACGCTGCTCTTTATATTGGAGAACGTCAAGCCATCTATTGGAGAACGCTAAGCCATTCCGGCGCCCATGAAAGACTACCTCCATCGCCACCAGCGTCAATCACCTTTTTTCGCTAAGCAGGTCGATACGAGATGCTCGCCGGAGCACCAATGTCATTCGAGTTCAATGCACTCGCGATCGCGTATTCAACGCCCTTCTCGAGATTACCAGGAGGCGCACTGAAGCAAGCATCAGCCTATTTGACCCCGCTTGGCTTTGGCGCGGTCGCTCTGAACTATGGTGATAGTGTGCGTATCGTGCTGGCACTAATCGACAAGCGACCCTATCGAGGCTGTACCGGTGAAGAATGCATCCGGCTGTACGCGCCCGCTTCTTGTCGGGCAAGTGACAATACGCGCATTGCCGTGATGCCTGAATACATCGGCGACGATCTTCCCGCTCACACTGATCTGCTCCATTCTCTCAGATGCTGGAGCCTCCTCAAAACCCGGGGCGGTTCAGTTCTGCCCGCGGGTCTGGCGTTCGCCATGTGGTTGTCGATGGACAACAGATCGTTTCTGACGGCCGATCAACCAGAATCGACGAGGAAAAAGTCATCGCCGATGCCTTGCAAGCCACGCAAAAGATCATCACCAAGGCAGGTATTGCCGATCTCGTAAAAGACTGGAAGAGTCCGCAGCATCACTACACCTGCTGAAGTATTAGCCACCCGGCGGGCCTGAGGGGAACTGCCGCGCAAGGTTTGCGTTCGATATCGGTATGCGGAAGACAATGGACCGCAAGCATAGGCAGGCATAGGCAAGCATAGGAAGGACACGCAATGACAAGGCCGAAAGCAAAGCGTGATAAGCAGGAAGTCGATGTGGTCGTTATTGGCGCCGGCACGGCTGGCCTGAATGCGGTTGCCGAGGTGCGCAGGTCCCACCGCAGCTGGGTGCTGGTGGAGTCGGGCCCCTACGGCACAACCTGCGCGCGCGTGGGCTGCATGCCATCCAAATTATTGATCGCGGCCGCAGACCGGGCCCATCAGGTTGCCACTGCGGGAGAATTCGGCATCTCCGCCGGGCCGGTGTCTGTCGACGCGCAGGCCCTGTTTAGCCGGCTGCGCGCGGAGCGCGACCGCTTCGTAGCAGGCGCAGTGAAGAGCACGACAAGACTGCCCGATGAGCAGCGCCTGCAAGGCAGGGCGCGCCTGACCGGCCCGACAACGGTACTGGTTGAGCGCGATGGTCAAAGCGACATCGAAATCAACGCCCGGGCCATTGTCGCCGCTGTTGGCTCAAGCCCCAATATTCCGCAGCCTTTTCGCGACATCATGGACCACGTGTGGACCAGCGACGAAGTGTTCGAGCTCGACGCGCTGCCGGAATCACTGGCCGTTATCGGCACCGGCGCCATCGGCCTGGAACTGGGCCAGGCACTCAGCCGACTGGGTGTAAACGTCAGCTTCTTTTCTACCGGCAGCGCCATTGGACCCCTGCGCGATCCCGCGCTACAGCAGTGCGTACAGCAGGTGTTCCAGGACAGCCCGGCGGGAGACGCGATGGCCTGGCACCTCGACATGCATATCCAACGCGCACGGCTCAGTGATTCCAGGGCCATCGCGCTGGAATGGCAGGACGCCCGGGGCGAGATGCATCAGCAACAGTTTTCCAACGTCCTGCTGGCCGCGGGCCGCAGGCCACAACTGGCAGGGCTGGATCTCGAAAAAGCGGGGGTCGTGCTCAACGAACGCGGCCTGCCCGCCGACTGGGATCCACGCACCACGCGCTGTGGCGACACGGCCGTGTTTATCGTCGGTGACGCCAGCCACTACCGCCCGGTACTGCATGAGGCGGCCGACGAAGGACGCGCCGCAGGCCAGAACGCGGCGGCCTACCCGCAGGTCACGGCCCTGGTCAGGCGCACCCCGATGGCCATTGTCTTCAGTCATCCGCAGATGGCCTCGGTCGGCGCGCGATTCAGTGAGTTGAACAAAGACGGTATCGAAATCGGCACGGTATCCTACGGCGATCAGGGGCGCGCGCGGGTCCAGAACGAAAATGCCGGGAAGGTCAATCTTTATGCCGAGCGCGGCAGCTGCATGCTGCTCGGCGCGGAGCTGTTCTGCCCCAGCGCCGAACACCTGGCTCACCTGCTGGCCTGGGCGATACAGCAGCGGCTCCGGGTGGACGAACTGCTGAGCATGCCGTTCTACCACCCGGTGCTGGAGGAGGGCTTGCGCACTGCGCTGCGAGACCTGTCAAAGGCGCTACGCATCGAAGGCAGCTGTCGCAGCCTCGATTTCGCGGAATCCGCTGGAACCTGAATGTGAGCAGGCCACGCGGCCGCGGAAAACCTACTCCGGCGCCCACAGCCGGCCTGTCGCCGCGGGCGCTGGCCGGTTGTTGAAATACTGCGCAAGATGCACTTAGATGACCGCGCGCCGTCGATTAGCGCTGGCTCCATGGACCTATTTTCCGCGGATGCCACAGCGTGATGGATCGCACCGTAACAACCCGGAGCAAAGCTGATTCCATGCATGGCCCGCAGCATCTTTCGGCGCTGTCACCGCTGAGCTATCCGGTATTCCGGAATGTCTGGGCTGCCAGCCTGCTCAGCAATCTCGGCAGACTGATCCAGTCGGTGGGCGCCGCCTGGCTGATGATCTCCATCGCGCCGTCCGCCGATATGGTCGCGCTGGTACTGGCATCCACTTACCTGCCGATCATGCTGCTGTCACTGGTGGCAGGGGCTGTGGCCGACAACCTCGATCGCCGCCAGGTGATGCTCGCAGCACAGGCTTTTATGCTGCTTATGTCCGCGGCACTGACGGCATGCACCTGGTACGGACTGATTACCCCTTGGCTGCTGTTGTCGTTCACTTTTCTGATCGGCTGCGGTGCGGCATTCAACTCGCCAGCCTGGCAGGCCTCTGTCGGCGACATGGTGCCGCGCGCCGAGCTGCCGGGTGCCGTCGCGCTCAACAGCATGGGGTTTAATCTGGCGCGCAGCGCAGGCCCGGCCATTGGCGGGGCCATCGTTGCGGCTGCAGGTGCCGCTGCGGCGTTTGCGGTGAGTGCGGTCGGCAATATCCCACTGATCACGGCGCTTCTGCACTGGCGCCCGCCCGCACCATTACAGCCGCTGCCGCGCGAAACCCTGGGCACCGCAATCGCGTCGGGCATCCGCTTTGTTGCAGGGTCACCCGCTATTCACCGGGTGCTGGTGCGCAGCGCGGTGTTCTGCATGGGCGCGAGCGCGCTTATGGCGCTGATGCCCGTCATCGCCAAAGACCTGATCGGCGGCGGACCGTTGACCTACGGTCTGCTGCTGGGTGCGTTTGGTGTGGGTGCGGTAGCGGGCGCCATGGCAAACGCGAGACTGCGCAGGATGCTGTCCACCGAGGCCATCATTCGATGGGCCTGCGTCGCGTTTGGCATCGCCGCAGCCATCGCCGGACTGAGCACGCAGCTGCCGGTGACCATGGCGGCACTGCTTCTGGCCGGCGCTGCCTGGCTGTTGGCAATGGCTACATTCAATGTCGCCGTGCAGCTCTCGGCGCCGCGCTGGGTTGTCGCGCGCGCACTGTCGATCTACCAGATGGCTGCATTTGGCGGACTGGCAGGTGGCAGCTGGTTGTGGGGCGAAGTCGCGACCAGCCACAGCATTACCCTGGCGTTACTGGCGGCTTCGATCGCCATATTGCTTTGCGCGGCACTGGGGCGCTGGCTGCCGCTGGCACAGACCGAGGAGCAGAACCTTGATCCGCTGCGCCTCTGGCAGGAGCCGAAAACCGTGCTCCCCGTCGATGCGCGCACCGGACCGGTGGTGATCACCATTGAGTATGTTATTCGCCAGGCGGATATTCCCGCGTTCCGCGCCGCGATGGTGGAGCGGCGGCGCGTGCGGCGGCGCGATGGCGCGCGCAGCTGGCGACTGCTGCGCGATCTCGCCGACCCCGAGATATGGATCGAGCGCTACGAAACCCCGACCTGGCTCGACTACGTGCGTCACAACAGTCGCATGACGCACCACGACGCAGTGATTTCCGAGCGCCTTCGCGCACTTCATCGCGGCGTGGATGGCCCGCGCGTCAGGCGCATGATCGAACGCCAGTGCGCATCCTCCGCTTCGGAGCAGGCGCAGAACGCTGATCGCTCGCAGCCGGTGCTGGTAGAAGTATCGGAATAATTTTTTCTTGCGCTCAGGCTCAGCTCCCTCTCAAAGCGCTTTGTTCCACTCATAGCGGCAAGCAATATGCCCGCATTTTTTAAATCGCCGCGTTTTCTTTTAACCGCCGCAGCGTCGGCGACTGATTTCCTGCTGATGACTCATTACGCCAGTCAGTTTAAAAAATTCATCCTGTCAGCCTGTCCCAGCAATTGGCTGGCATACTGCGGCTGAAACAGTGTAGTGTGCTTACTACGGCAAGGCCTGCAGTTTGCCGGATGCCTTTCCGTCGAAACATATGCGCCTCACAGTGCGCCGGCCCACGATCAAAATCTCCAGCTGTTGACAGGTACCAGCGTGGTACCGGAGCAATCGGGCCAATGCCGCAATCTCGAGCAATACTGCGCGGAACTCTGCTCACAAAAACGTTTTGAGGAGTGATAGCCATGGCCGATAAAAGCAAACCCACCACCACTGATGCGGGCATACCGGTTGCCAGCGACGAACATTCGCTGACCATTGGCGCGGATGGGCCCATCGTTCTGCACGATCACTACCTGCTCGAACAGATGGCAGCGTTCAACCGGGAGCGCATTCCCGAGCGCCAGCCCCACGCCAAGGGCGGCGGCGCGTTTGGCCACTTCAAGGTGACCCATGACGTCAGCGCGTATACCAAAGCCGCGGTATTTCAGCCGGGCACCAAAACCGACACCTTGATCCGCTTTTCCACCGTTGCCGGTGAGAGCGGCAGCCCCGACACCTGGCGCGATCCGCGGGGCTTCTCGCTGAAGTTCTACACCAGCGAAGGTAACTACGACATGGTCGGCAACAATACGCCGATCTTTTTTCTTCGCGACCCCATGAAGTTCCAGCACTTTATCCGCTCGCAGAAGCGCCGGGCGGACAGCGGGCTGCGGGACCATGACATGCAGTGGGACTTCTGGTCCCTGTCACCGGAAACGGCGCACCAGGTTGCCTGGTTGATGGGCGACCGCGGTATCCCGAAGACCTGGCGGCACATGGACGGCTTCTCCAGCCACACCTATATGTGGGTCAACGCCAAGGGCGAGAAGTTCTGGGTCAAATACCACTTTAAAACCGACCAGGGTATCGAGTACCTGACCCAGGCCGAGGCCGATCGGCTGGCCGGCGTCGACGCCGATTACCACCGACGGGATCTGTTCGAGTCGATCAAAAAAGGCGAGTTTCCGAGCTGGACCCTCAAGATGCAGATCATGCCTTTCGAGGAGGCCAAAACCTACCGTCTCAACCCCTTCGACCTGACCAAGGTATGGCCGCACAAGGACTACCCGTTGATCGAAGTGGGCAAGCTGACCCTGGACCGCAATCCCACCGACTTTCACACCGAGATCGAACAGGCCGCCTTCGAGCCGAGTAACGTGGTGCGGGGCATCGGCCTGAGCCCGGACAAGATGCTGCTGGCACGGGGCTTCTCCTACTCCGACGCGCACCGCGCGCGGCTGGGGGTCAACTACAAGCAGATCCCGGTCAACCGCCCGCAATCGCCGGTTAACAGCTACAGCAAGGACGGGGCCATGCGCACGCAGAATGTCGCCGATCCCGTGTACGCGCCCAACTCCTACGGCGGACCGAAGGCTGACCCATCGCTGACCGACGAGGCCGGGCTGTGGCACGCCGACGGCGATATGGTGCGCAAGGCCTACACCCTGCGACCCGACGACGACGATTTCGGCCAGGCAGGCATACTGGTTCGCGACGTGATGGACGAGGCGGCGCGCGACCGACTGGTGAGCAATGTGGTCGGCCACCTCAAGGGCGGCGTCTCCGCACCGGTGCTCAAGCGGGCCATCGAATACTGGCGCAATATCGACAAGGCACTGGGGGACCGGATTGCCGAGGGGGTAAAACGCTAGGGCCGACCAGGCCAGGCCACTGGCTGGCCTGGCTGATCTCACCCGGCATGCGCCACTGCCGTGCCGTTTATGGCAGATGATTCCTTCAGGAGGTCATGATGAGCCAATATCCCATCGCCGTCGTGGTCGGCAGTCTTCGCCGCGATTCCTTCAACCGCAAGCTCGCCACGGCGCTCGCCAGGCTTGCGCCGCCGGAATTCTCCTTTAGTCAGATCGAGATCGGCGATCTGCCCCTCTACAACCAGGACGACGACGCCAACCAGGCCGAATCCGTCAAGCGCCTGAAAGCGCAAATCAGGGCCGCCAGCGGACTGCTGTTCGTCACCGCGGAATACAACCGGTCTGTTCCGGGGGTACTGAAAAATGCGATCGACCATGCCTCGCGGCCTTATGGCGACAACGTCTGGGCGGGCAAACCAGCCGGTGTGCTGGGGGCCTCGATCGGCGCTATCGGCACGGCGATTGCCCAGCAGCATCTGCGCACCATCCTCGCGTATCTGGATATGCCGACCCTGGGACAACCCGAAGCCTTTATCCAGGTCAGAGAGGGATTGTTCGACGAGTCTGGCAACATCGGTGCGGACAGCCGAAAGTTTTTGCAGAACTGGATGGACCGCTATGTTGCGTGGGTGAAAGTGCATGCGGGGCGATAACCGCGCCCAACAACGCAACAGAGCCGGATGTAAGGACGGGGCAAGGGGCAACACCACGTGATCGAACTTGTCATCCAGCAGCGTCGTCGCGACCTCGGAAGTTTCGAGGTCGGACGCGTGCTGCCTTACGCCAAACGCCCGATGATCGGGCCCTATATCTACTTCGACCGCATGGGTCCCCGAGACCTGGCGCCGGGCCTGCCCCGGGAGGCGGACGTGCTGCCGCACCCGCATATCGGACTGTCCACCATCACCTACCTGTTCGACGGCGAGATCATGCATCGCGACAGCGTGGGCTCGGAGCAGGCGGTGCGGCCCGGCGAGGTCAACTGGATGACCGCCGGAAGCGGGATTACCCACTCCGAACGGTTCGAGCGCCTGCGCCGGGAAGGCGGGCCGCTGGACGGTATTCAGCTGTGGGCGGCACTGCCGGACGCGCGGGAGGAGATGGACCCTGAGTTCTGGCACTACGACAGTGCGGCATTGCCGGTATTCGACGGCGACGGCGTGACCGGCCGCCTGATAGCGGGCCGCCTGTCGGGGGTGGTCTCGCCGGTCCATACCGAATCACCCCTGTTCTACGTGCACTGGCAGCTGCGCGCCGGCGCGCGCGTGTCGCTGCCCGCCGAGTATTCTGAGCGCGGTGTCTACGTGGTCAGTGGCGCGGTGGAGCTGGCCGGCCAACGCATCGAGGCCGGCGCCATGGTCGTACTCGCAGCGGGCAAGGCGGCGACCATCGCCGCCATCGGCGATGCCGTGGTCATTGCGCTGGGTGGTGAGCCGGTGGGGCCGCGCTACATCGACTGGAATTTTGTCTCCTCATCCAAGGCGCGCATCGACCAGGCGCGCGAGGATTGGAGCGCCGGGCGAATGAAGCTGCCCGACCTCGACAACGGCGAGTTCATCCCGCTGCCGCCGCGACTTGGCCAGCTGCGGGAACCCGATCCGATGGTGTGAACTGTTAAGCAGGCAGGGATGGTTGCGTGTCAGGTGTCCGCCGCGTTGGGATAATGGGGGCAGGCTATCCGGCCAGGCGCAGGCAGGCTTCGGCGATAACCCGCTCTTCATCGGTGGGCACCACCAGCGCCGTGACCGCGCTGGCGGCGGTGCTGATACGGGCCTCGCCCTGCGGGGCGTCGTTGGCGTGGGTGTCAAGCTCCAGCCCCAGCCATGCCAGGCCCTGACAGATGCGCGCGCGGATGGCGGGCTGGTGTTCGCCGATACCGGCGGTAAATACCAGTGTATCGAGGCCGCCTAACACTGCGATCAAGGCGCCCAGCTGCTGGATGCAGCGATAGATAAACAGATCCATGGCCTCGGCGGCGGCCGCGGCCGGGCTGGTCTGCAGTTCGCGCATATCGGCGGAAATGCCCGATACGCCCAACAGGCCACTGCGGCGATACAGCAGCTCGCGCAACTGGGCGGCGTCGAGTTGTTCCTGCTCCAGCAAATAGAGCACCACGCCGGGATCCAGCGCGCCGCAGCGGCTGCTCATCACCAGCCCATCCAGCACGGAAAAGCTCATGCTGGTCTCCACGCTGACGCCGTCCCGCAGCGCGCACAGGCTCGCACCGTTGCCGAGATGGGCGACAATCACCCGGCGCCGCTGGTCGCTGCCCAGCAGTGCCGGCAGGCGCCCCGCCACATACTGATAGGACGTACCGTGAAAGCCGTAGCGCTGCACACCGCGCTCGCCGTACTCCCGCGGCAGCGCGAGCCGCCGCGCCACTGCCGGCAGGGTGCGGTGGAATGCTGTGTCAAAACAGCCGATCTGCGGCAGCGCCGGCCACTGCTGCCGACAGGCCCGCACCAGCGCAAGGTTGAACGGCTGGTGCAGAGGCGCCCAGGGAATAAGCGCTTCCAGCGCCTGCATGGCGGCGTCATCGATCACGCAGGGTTCGGTAAACGTGCTGCCGCCATGCACGATGCGGTGACCGATGGCCTGCAGCGCGCAACCGGCGGTCAGCGCCGCCAGCCGGGCCATTACGAAGGCCACAGCCTCGGTGGCATTCAGCCGCGATGGTGGTGCAGATTCGCTATCCTGCCGCAGCCCGTGATCGCCAGCAGCGCGCCTGCCCGCATCGGTGATGCGCACCTGCCACTGGGGCGCGGCGGAATCCAGGGCGCTCAGCTGAGCCTTGAGCAGCGTCCGCAGCGCACTGTCGAACAGCTGGCATTTGATGCTGGACGAACCAGTGTTGATGACCAGGAATGCTGTCGTGGTCATTTACGCGGGCACCGTTTCAAAGCGGCGATGGTGCAGCAGCGCGGCGAGCGCGGTGGACAACAGGCGCTGGGCGGTATCCGCCGAGCGACTGGTGAGCACGATGGGCACCCGCGCCCCCAGCACGATGCCCGCGACCTGCGCCTGGCGCATATAGGTCATCTGCTTGGCCAGCATATTGCCGGCCTCCAAATCCGGCACCAGCACGATATCCGCATCGCCTGCCACCTCGCTGTGTATGCCCTTGGTAAGCGCGGCGGCGCGGTCAAAGGCGTTGTCGAAGGCCAGCGGGCCGTCCAGCAGTGCACCACTGATCTGGCCGCGCTCAGCCATCTTGCACAGGGCTGCCGCCTCGATGGTGGACGGGATGCGCGGCGTGACCCGCTCCTCCGCCGACAGTATCGCCAGCTTGGGCAGGGCGACGCCGAGGGTGTGGGCCAGTTCGATGGCATTGCGACAGATATCCGCCTTGGCGCTCAGGTCCGGCGCGATATTGATGGCGGCATCGGTGAGGATATAGGGCTTGTGGTAGAAGGCCGCGGCGATGACATAGGCGTGACTGATGCGCCGCTCGGTGCGCAGGCCCGTGTCCCGGTTCACCACCGCCCGCAGCAGTTCTTCGGTGTGCAGGCTGCCCTTGATCAGGATCTGGCCCCGGCCCTCACGCACCAGGGCCACCGCCTTTTCGGCGGAGGCGTGACTGTGCTCGGCCTCCACCAGCTCGAAGGGCGACAGGTCGACGCCCTCCGCGTCCGCCAGCGCGCAGGCGCTCAAGAGGTCCGACCAGCGTGGCGGTGATAAGCCCGGCGCGCTGGGTCTCCACAATTCCCGCCAGCACCGGCGCCGACAGCGGGTGGGCGATGATCGCCCGCACCGCAGGCCCGCGGGCCAGGGCGCGATCGATAAACGCCGTGAGTGAAGTGCCGCCCGCTTGTTCCACGGTGGGCTGATCCCCGCCTGCGCGCATCTCAGGCGGCCGGCGCGGGCTGCCTGCCCCGCACCAGTCTGCCGGGCCGCGCGGCGGTGTGCCGGCCGTTTTCGACTACCACCTCGCCCGCGACGATGGTGGCGACGTAGCCGTCGGCGCGCTGGTCCAGGCGCCGGCCGCCGGCGGGCAGATCGTGCAGGACTTCCGGTTTGTACAGGCGCATGGCGGCGTGGTCGATCAGATTGATATCCGCCTTGTAGCCCGGCGCCAGCAGGCCGCGATCCAGCAGGCCCACCAGCTGCGCGGTTTCGCTGGTCAACGCCTTGATGACCTGGCTCAAGGCCAGGCGCGTGCCCTGGCGGTCCCGCACCCAGTGGGTCAGCAGGGTGGTGGGATAGCTGGCGTCGCACAGCATGCCGTAGTGCGCGCCGCCGTCGCCCAGGCCCACCGCTACATCGTCGCGCTGCAGCAGCTGAGCCACGGTCTCCAGGCTGCCGTTTTCGAAATTGCCCAAGGTGGTCAACAGCATCGCCTGGCCGTCCTGTTCCAGCAGCAGCTCATAGGCCTCCTGCTCCGGCG
>JAVEVZ010000375.1:0-2544 GCA_034004805.1 Spongiibacteraceae bacterium
GCCGTTGGCCTTGGGACTCGCGATGTAGTCCTTGAACTGGCCGGGCACCGGCTTGAACAGGCCGTGCACGCAGCCCAGCACCCGGTAGCAGCTGTCCACGCTGTCGACTACGATGCGAAACGCGTAGATATCCATGATTTCGGAGAAGGATTTGCGCTTGCTCTTCATCTTCCGGTAGATGGAGTACAGGTGCTTCTCGCGGCCGATCACCCGGGCCTGGTGGCCTTCCTCGGCCAGCCCTTCCTCGATTGCGCTGCGGATCTTCTCCAGCATTTCGTTGCGGTTGCCGCGCACGCTGCGCACCGCGGCGTCGATGCGGCGCGCGCGCATGGGGTGCATGGCGCTGAAACCCAGGTCCTCGAACTCCACGCGCAACTCGTGCATACCCAGGCGCTGGGCGATGGGCGCGTAGATCTCCAGGGTTTCGCGGGCGATGCGGCGCCGCTTGGCGGGCTTCAGCACCCCCAGGGTGCGCATGTTGTGCAGGCGGTCGGCGAGTTTGACCAGGATCACGCGGATATCGCGGGCCATGGCCATGGCCATCTTCTGGAAGTTTTCGGCCTGGGCCTCGGCGCGGGATTCGAATTCGATCTGGGTGAGCTTGGAGACCCCGTCCACCAGCTGGGCCACGGTGTCGCCGAACTGCTCGGCCAGCGCCGCCTGGGTGATGCCGGTGTCTTCGATCACATCGTGCAGCATGGCCGCCATCAGGCTCTGATGGTCCATATGCATTTCGGCGAGGATACTGGCCACCGCCAGCGGGTGGGTCACATAGGGTTCGCCGCTGCGGCGCTTCTGGCCCTCGTGGGCCTGCTCCGCATAGTAGTAGGCGCGCTTGACCAGATTGATCTGCTCGGGCGGGAGGTACTCGGCCAGCGCTGTGCCCAGCGCCTCGAGCGTGGGGGCCTCGGGCGAGTGCGGTTCAGCTTGGAAAAAACTGAATTGCTGCATGGGCACTCACACAATCAAAATTCGGCGCTGGCCTCCGCCACCATCTCTTCCAGGACCGGGCGCACAATGCGGTCTTCCTCGCGCAGGATCTTGACCGGATCAATCAGGTTTGCGGCGATCTCGCGCAGCGCGATAACCGTGGGCTTGTCGCCTTCCTCGGGAACCATGGGCTCGCGGCCACCGGTAGCGAGTTGGCGGGCGCGCTTGCTGGCAACCATCACCAGCTGGAAGCGGTTGTCCACGTGATCAAGGCAGTCTTCAACGGTAATTCGGGCCATCGTTACTCTCGCAGCGGTTGGTCGCAGTGGTTTATCGAAGCGGTCACTGACCGGCAACGGCAGAAGCCGGGCCGGCCGGACAGTCTAACAAAAGTCTTCAGGGTTTGGCTGCCAGTAAAGCACAGATCAGCGACTGATGGTGGGCCTGCACCCGTTCCAGGCGCTGGCGCTGGGCCAGCACGATCGCCTTCAGGGCCTCCAGGGCGTGGACGAAATCGTCGTTGATGATCAGGTAGTCGGCTTCGGCGTAGTGCACCATCTCGTCCACCGCGCCCTGCATCCGCGCATCGATCACGCTGCTGTCGTCCTGGCCGCGGCCGGTGAGACGCGCGCGCAGCGCTTCCAGCGACGGCGGCAGGATAAACAGCGACACTGCGCCCGGCACCAGCCGGCGCACCTGCTGGGCGCCCTGCCAGTCGATCTCCAGTATCACGTCTTCGCCGCCGGCCACGGTCTGCTCCACCCACTCCTGGGAGGTGCCGTAATGGTTGCCGAACACCTGGGCATGCTCGAGAAACGCGCCGCGGTCCAGCATGGCGCCAAAGGCCGCGCGGTCCACAAAGTGGTAGTTGACCCCGTCCTGCTCACCGGGACGCATGGGCCGGGTGGTGTGGGACACCGAGACCCGCAGGCCCCGCACCGTCTCCACCAGGGCTTTGACCAGGCTGGTCTTGCCCGCCCCCGAGGGGGCGGAGACCGTGTAGAGCGTGCCACGGGAGGGCGTGGATGTACTCATGGGCGGGCTCGCCGGCAACCAATTCGGCCGGCATTATATAGGCCTGCGCGGCGCCCCGTCATGGCGCGCCCGCAATTGGCCCGACAACCTGTGACAACCTATAGAGAAGTCACAGCTAGCGGCCGATCCGGGCCACCAGGTCCGCCGCCTGTGCCATCGCGCCCTCGATATACCCGACGCCGTTGCAGTCGCCGATGGTGTGCACGCTGAGTCCGGCGGCGCGCAGGCTGTCGGCCAGCGCGGTATCGCCTTCCGCGCCCTGGGCCACGATCACATGGTCGGCATCCAGGCTGCGCACCTGGCCGCGATAATTGGTGTAGCTGACCAGGTGGTCGCCGATGGCGATATCCCGCGCTTCGCTGAGCAGCGCGACACCCAGATGGCGCAGCTCGTCCAGCAGGCGCAGGCGCCGCACCAGGTAGAGCCCTGCGCCGGGCCGCTTGGCGCTGTCGACCACCGTGACCTTGCGCCCGCGGTGGGCCAGAAATTCGGCCAGTTCCAGACCCACCAGCTCGCCACCAATAACGACGATGCGCTCCCCCAGGGGCAGCCACAGCCGGGACGCCTGGCGCAGCAGGG
>JAVEVZ010000066.1:0-11438 GCA_034004805.1 Spongiibacteraceae bacterium
GGCCTCGACCACCGCGCACCAGAGTGATCAGGCTTTTGTGCATTTCGGCATGCCTTCTCTCAACCCGGCGGATGTTCAGGATTACCTGGATTTCGGCTTGTACGGCTTCGCCCTGTCGCGCTACGCGGGGTGCTGGCTGGGCATGAAATGCGTGACCGATACCGTTGAGAGTTCCGCGTCGGTATCGATCGACCCCGAGCGGATTGATGTGCGTATTCCCGGGGATTTTAAGCTGCCCGAAGCGGGACTGAATTTGCGCTGGGGTGTGATGCCGCTGGAACAGGAGTCGCGCCAGCAACTGCGACTGCGGGCGGCGCAGGCTTTTGTGCGGGCCAATGGCCTCAACCGGGAAATGATATCCGCCACCCACGGCGCCCTGGGCATCGTCACCAGTGGCAAGGCTTACCTGGACGTGCGCCAGGCGCTGGATGAACTGGGACTCGATGAACAGCGCTGCCGGGAGCTGGGCATATCGGTACTGAAAGTGGCCATGCCCTGGCCGCTGGAGCCCCGGCAGCTGAGCGAATTCTGCCAGCGCCACCGCGAAGTGCTGGTGGTCGAGGAAAAAGCGCCGGTGATGGAAGATCAGCTGGCCAGCCTACTGTACAGCGCTGAACCGCGTCCGCGTCTCACCGGTAAAACCGATGGCGCCGGAGCAACCCTGCTGCCGGTGACCGGAGAGCTGAATCCGCTCACCGTTGCCCGTGCACTGGGGCAGCGTTTGCAGGCGCTGGGGTTGGTCGATGATGGCCTGCAGCGCCGCTTGCAGGGGCTGGATCACGGTGTTGCCGGCGGCGCAGTACCGGCCGGCCCGGTACGGATGCCGGCGTTCTGCGCGGGCTGTCCCCACAACACGTCGACCAATGTGCCGGAGGGCAGCTACGCCTTTGGTGGCATCGGCTGTCACGGCATGGCGATCTGGCTGCCGGAACGGCGCACGCTGAGCCTGACCCATATGGGGGGCGAAGGTGCGCCGTGGCTGGGGATTGCGCCTTTCACGGAAACGCCACATCTGTTCCAGAATCTGGGGGACGGTACCTACTACCACTCGGGCTTGCTGGCCATTCGCGCCGCCGCCGCGGCCGGGGTCAATATCACTTACAAAATCCTGGTCAACGATGCCATTGCTATGACCGGTGGCCAGAGCATCGAAGGGCAGGTCGGCGTCGATGCATTGTCGTTCCAGGTGTATGCCGAAGGGGCGAAACGCATTGCCCTGGTAACGGATAAACCCGAACAGTACCGCGGTCGCGAAGCGGCGTTTGCACCGGGGGTGACCATTCATCACCGCGATCAACTCGACGCGGTGCAGCGGGAACTGCGCGACGTCAAAGGCCTGTCGGTGATTATTTACCAGCAGTACTGCGCCACTGAATTGCGCCGGAGACGCAAGCGCGGTATGGCGGAAGATCCTGACAAGCGCCTGTTTATTCATCCGCTGGTCTGCGAGGGTTGTGGCGACTGTGGCGTGCAGTCGAACTGCATTGCGATCGAGCCGGTGGAAACCGACTTTGGCCGTAAGCGCCGCATTAACCAGAGCGCGTGTAACAAGGATTACTCCTGTCAGAAAGGCTATTGCCCGAGTTTTGTCAGCGTCTACGGCGCGACGCCGCGCAAGCGTGAGGGCAAGGGTGATAACAGTATCCATACGCAGGTCGCAGCATTGCCGCGGCCCGACGTTGCTGACACCGAGGCCCCCTACAACATACTGATCACCGGTATCGGCGGCTATGGCGTCATTACGCTGGGCGCATTGTTGGGCATGGCCGCGCACCTGGAAGGCAAGGGTTGTTCAGTGCTGGATGTCGCCGGCCTGGCCCAGCGCAACGGCGCGGTCACCAGCCATGTCCGTATTGCCCGCAAGCCGGAGGAGCTGCATGCCACGCGCATTGCCAGCGCCAGCACGGACCTGGTGCTGGGCTGCGATATCGTGGTGAGTGCCTCTGCCGATGCGCTGTCAAAATACCGCACCGACCGCACCCGGGCTTTGGTGAATACCTTTGTCGCGCCCACGTCAGCGTTTGCTTCACAACCGGATATGGACCTGTCGCCGCAGGCCATGATGGATGTGATTGCTGAACGGGTCAGTGCCCAGTGTGAATTTATCGACGCCCAGCAGATCGCCTATTCACTTCTGGGGGACGCGGTGGGTGCCAACCTGTTCCTGATGGGCTATGCGGCGCAGAAAGGCTGGCTGCCAGTCAGCCTGGATGCCTTTGAACGCGCCATTGAGCTCAACGGTGTCGCCGTGGAGATGAATAAAACTGCGATTGCCTGGGGTCGACTGGCGGCGGTGGATCTGGCTGCCGTGCAGGCGGCGGCGGAAACCAGGCCGGTGCAGGACGACACGGCAGAAGCATCTGGAGAGGATCTCGAAGCGTTTATCGCTGAGCGCGAAAGCTTTCTCAGCCAATACCAGAATGCAGTCTATGCGCGCAGTTACCGCGAGTTTGTCGAACAGGTGCGGGCTGTGGAGCAGCGCGAACTGGGGGAGAACACCGGGTTGACCCGGGCCGTAGCGCGTTACCTGTTCAAGCTGATGGCCTACAAAGACGAATACGAAGTGGCGCGCCTGTTCACTGAATTCGATGTGCGCCAGTACCTTGATCGCGAGTTCGAAGGTGACTACCGCATCGAATTCAATATGGCTCCACCGCTGCTGGGTCGCCGCGACCCGCGGACCGGCCGTTATCCCAAGCGCCAGTTTGGCCCGTGGATGCGCCCCGCCTTTGCGGTTCTGGCGAGGCTGCGCTTTCTGCGGGGAACCGCCTTCGATGTGTTCGGTAAAAGCGCACACCGCCGCAAGGAGCGGGCGCTGATTGACCATTACCGCACCACAATCGAGGGCGTGCTGGCGAAACTGTCGCCGCAGAATCATCAGCTGGCCGTTGAAATCGCCAGTGTGCCGGAGTGGATTCGCGGTTATGACGTTGTCAAAGAACGCCATATCCAGGAAGCGGAACAGCAGGAGAGAGCACTGCTGGATCGCTTTCATGGCCGCGTCGTTCAGCAGCACGATCCCAGTGGGGTCGACGTGATAAAAATCGTTTAGTTGATAAAGGAATAACTATGAGCGCGCTGTCCTATGACCCATTTTCCGATGAAGCGATGCGTGACCCGCACCCCATTTATCGTCGCCTGCGCCTGGAAGACCCGCTGCATTATATCGAGCGTTACCGAGCCTGGGCTTTGACGAAATTTGACGATGTCTGGGAAGCCAGCCGCCGTCAGGAGGAGTGGATCACGTTTGAAGACGGTGCAACCCCCGGGCAATTGCTGCTGGGAGAACCGGTACCCCACACCTTTATGACCATGGACGCGCCGGCGCATCGCTATTGGCGCGGCCTGGTGCGCAAGGATTACAACCCGGAGGGCGTTGCGGAGGAGGCTGGACGACTGCGGGCGCTGGTGCGGGATATTCTGCAGCCATTGCTGGATCGCGACGAGTTCGACGTCTATCAGGATCTGGCCAACCCGGTGTTGTGCATCAACGCGGGCTACAACCTGGGGTTGCCGGTTGAGGACGCCATCCGCTGGCGCGCGTTGATCGATGATATGTTGCACCGGGAGCCGGGCCAGGTCGGCGCGGTTTCCGAGCGCAATCAGCGCGCCGGGCAGGAGTTGTTCGGCTACCTCAATGACTATATTCAACAGTTAATGAAACACCCGGACCAGGCCCTGCGACATACCGCGACCTTTATGGCCGGCGAGTTTGAAGGCAGACGTCTGAGCGTGGAAGACCTGACCTATTATGTGTATTCGCTGCTGGTTGTGGGCTCTGAAACCACGCCCATGACCGTGGCCGGCACCTTGTACTACCTGAATCAGCATCCGGAACAGAAGCAGGCCGTTCTCAACGACCGCTCCCTGATCAGACATGCTTTTCTCGAAACCACCCGCTTCGACCAGCCCACCAACATGCTGGCACGTCGCGCCAAGGTGGATTTCGAGCTGCGCGGGCGGCAGATTCGCAAGGGCGACAATCTGCTGTTTATCTATGCCTCGGCAAACCGCGACGAGGACGAATTCGAACGGGCAGATGTCTACGATATTTTCCGCCGCCCCAGGCGTGACCTGAGCTTCGGCACGGGCGGCCATAAATGCCTGGGTATGCATCTGGCGGTGCTGGCCGGTGTCATCATGCTGGAGGAGTTGCTGGCTGCACTGGGCGATTATGAGATCGACAACACCCGCGTCGAGCGAGCCTACGGCGAGCACTTGTCGGGCTTTGTGCGCATGCCGATTCGCCGCAGGGCCCGGGCCTGAGTCATGCCCGCACTAACGCCAGAGGCTGAGTCGGCAGAGCGCCCGGGGAGCGGGCAGACAGCTGAGTTATTGTGTTGCGCGCCATTTATACCGACAATTCCCGGCACTGATACCTATAGGGATCTGCTGTGAAGCAGCCCGATAATCTCTCTTATTAATTGCAAAGCGCGCTAATGAACAAAACAAGCATTGAAACAGATGTTGTGGTCGTCGGTTCCGGTGCGGGGGCGCTGACCGCCGCCATCACCGCCTGCGATGAGGGGGCTGAAGTTCTGGTGGTCGAGAAGACCGATCAGATCGGCGGTACATCGGCGATGTCGGGCGGGGTGCTCTGGCTGCCCAATAGTCCGCTGATCAGCGGTGCCGGTGGCGAGGATTCCGCCGAGCAAGCCCGTGAGTACATGAGGGCTGTGATTAATACCCCCGAGCTGGAACAGCACATCGACACCTTTATCGACACCATCCCGGCCATGGTCGATTACCTGCACAGCAGGACGCCCCTGCGGCTGGATGTGTTGGCGCAGTTTCCCGATATGTACCCGGGTACGCCGGGTTTCAAGATGCACCGCTGCCATGAAGCGCGCGCTTTCCACGGTCGCCGTTTGGGGGATGACCTCACGCTGCTGCGCGAGCAGCATCCGCAGACCCGTCTTTACAACCTGATCGGCTGGACCGCCAGTGAATCCCTGGTGCTGCAGGCCCGGGGTTCCGGCTGGATGTGGGTGGGCGCGAAGATGGTGTTGCGCTATCTGCTGGACATTCCCGGGCGCCTGGCCGGCAAACGCGACCGGCGCCAGGTTCTCGGCGGGGCACTGGTGGCGAGCCTGTTGTTGGCACTGCGCGAACGCGAGATTCCATTATGGTTGAATGCGCCGGCGGAAGAACTGATTCGTGAGAACGGGCGGGTGGTTGGCGTTAAAGTCATGCACGACGGCGCGCCCAAAATCCTGCGGGCGCGGCGCGGAGTCATCCTGGCCAGTGGCGGTTTCGAGAAAAACGAGGAAATGCGGCGCCGCTATCTCGGTGAGCCCACCCGTGCCGGCTGGTCTGCGGGTTCTCCGGGCAACACTGGCGATATGATTCGCGTCGCCCAGGATCTGGGCGCTGACACAGCCTTTATGGATGAAGCCTGGTGGGGCCCCACCATCACCATCCCCGGTGAGCCCCAGGCGCGTATGCTGATTATCGAGAAAAACCTGCCGGGCTGTATTCTGGTCAACAAAGCGGGGCAGCGCTTCGTCAATGAAAGCTCCTCGTACACCAAAGTCATTCGCGGCATGCAGAACGCGCACCGGGACAGCGGTAACGCGATCCCGGCACATCTGGTTTTCGACGCCACTTATCGCCAGCGTTATCCGATGGGGCCGCTGCTGCCTTCGCCGTTCCAGCCGGACTGGATGGTTCCCAAAGTGGTCTGGCAGGAAATCAAACGAGCCGACAGTATTGCGGAACTGGCTCGTATGCTGGAGGTGGACCCTGCGGGATTGGAAGAAACCATTCGGCGTTTCAATGAATACGCAAAGCAGGGCAAGGACCTGGATTTCCAGCGAGGTGATGCCGAGTACGACCGTTACTACGGTGACCACGAGGTGAAACCCAACCCCTGTCTCGGCCCGATTATCAAGCCGCCGTTCTATGGTGTGCGGGTTTATCCCGGCGACCTTGGCACTAAAGGCGGCATCAAAACCAATGCCCGGGCGCAGGCGGTGACCGCCGACGGCAAGGCCATTCCGGGGCTCTACGCGATCGGCAACGGCTCGGCCTCGATCATGGGCGGCACTTATCCGGCTTCGGGTGCCACCCTGGCTCCGGCCATGGTGTTCGGATATATTGCCGGCCGCGCTATGGATGATGAATCCCGCTGATCCGGATGACTTTGATGGCCGTGCAGGAAAAAAAACGCAAGGGCCCCGGACGGCCGCGCAGTAATGAGTCCGAGGAATCCATTTTGTCCGTGACGCTGGACCTGCTGGTCGAACGCGGCTATCGCGGCGTCACTATCAATAATGTGTCCAGCAAGGCCAAGGTCAGCAAGTCGACCATCTATCGGCGCTGGGGGTCGAAAGAGGAGCTTATTCTGGCGGCCTTCGACCGGATGCCCGCGTTGGAACCACCTGATACCGGCAATGTCGAGGATGATCTTGTCGGCATCGTCAAACAGTTTATCGGCTTTGTGCAGAACACGTCACTGTCCACCGTGCTGCCTATTCTGATCGGCGAGTGCGCCAACAACCCCACGTTAATGCAGGCGCTGGACCCCCTGGTCGAGCGTCGTCGAGAGCCCACCAAAAGGATCCTCCAGCGCGCCGTCGAACGCGGCGAGCTGTCCTCCGAGCTGGACCTGGACACCATGGTCGATCTGGTGATCGGGCCAATCCTGCTGCGCCTCTTTTTTGTGCTGGGTGATGTCAGCGACAACGCGGTGCGGCAGATCGTGCACGGGGCATTGGAAGGATTAAAGCCGCGCTGATCCGCTGCGATGCATCCGGCGGTCTTCAGCGGCGCCTAAGTGATCACCACATAACCCATCAGGCCGGTGACCATGTGCTCGATCACATGGCAGTGGAACATCCAGCGCCCGGGGTTGTCGGCCACCAGCGCAATCTGCACCCGCTCGTTTTTCTGCAGCAAGACCGTGTCGGTCTGCCACGGCGTGATCGTGCGCTGGCTGGAGCTCAGCACGTGAAAAATTTCGCCGTGCAGGTGAATGGGGTGGGGGTGGGGCGTGGCGTTGTACAGCTCGACCACATAGGTCCGGCCGCGCTGCCAGACCGCCAGCGGCGCGGGCAGGTCGCTGTGGCTGTGGTCGTTCCAGCTGCGCCGGTTGATGGTCCAGAAGTTGTGGCCCTCGGCGCCCGCCGGGCTCAGCGCGCCGACCCACTCGAACACAAAGGCATCGCGCAGGGCGCGGTCGAGGTCCAGCGGTGGCAGCGGGTTGGCGGGCAGTGCCGGGCCGGGCGGCCGCGGCGCGGTGATCCCGCTTCGCGCAATCCGCAGCGTGGCCAGCGGGCGTCGGATCAGGCCCTGCTGGTCGTAGACGGTGATGGTGCTGCCGATCTCGCCGGCGGCGATCAGCTCCAGGTCCAGGCGCATGCCGGCGCCGGTGTCGTGCACTGTCAGCGGATACGGCTGCGCCACCGGGCTGCCGTCGACGGCCAGCACCCGCGCCGGGGTATCCCCCAGGCTGAGGCCGTAGACTCGGGTGTTGTCCAGGTTCAGCAGGCGCAGCCGCAACCGCCCGTTGGCGGGCACGGGAATGTCCGGCAGCAACTCGCCGTTGACCGTCTGCACCGTGCCCAGTGTGCCCATGCGAAACGCCTGGCGCGGAATCGACAGGGGCAGCCAGCTGCCGTCCCCGGCGAGGCGCCAGTCGCGCAATTGCAGAATCACTTCGCCATCGAAATCCGGTGGATTGTTTTCCTCGACGATCAGGGTGCCGGTCAGTCCCTTGCCCAGCTGCTCCACGCTGTGCATGTGCGGGTGATACCAGAAAGTGCCGGCATCGGGGCAGGTGAATTCGTAGATAAACTCTTCCCCCGGCAGCACCGGCGGCTGGGTCAGCCCGGGCACGCCGTCCATGGCATTGGCGAGGCGGATACCGTGCCAGTGGATGGTGGTGGGCTGGTCCATGCGGTTGCTGAAGCGAATGCGCACCGGCCGGCCCTGGGGCACCCGCAGCACCGGCGCGGGAAAGCCGCCGTTGAAGGCGAGCCCGGCACTGGGGTGGCCCGGCACGATACTCAGCGTCGCGGGCTCGGCGACCAGATGGAAATCCTCGCCGGGCCGCGCCGGCGCCAGCCGCCACTGGCTGCAGGCGCTCAGCAGGCCGGTGGCGCCCGCCGCCTGCAACAGCCGCCGGCGGGTGAGGCTCACGCCGACACCTGCAGGTGGTTGTCCCAGCGCAGGCGGGTCTGCATAAACAGGCGTTCCAGCGCATCGGGGTGATCGGGTTGCAGGCGCGCGATTTCGCCGTAGCCGTTGGTGACCAGAAAGCCCCGCGCGCGCTCGCACCAGTGCGCCCCCGCCACGTCGGCCAGCGCGTGGTGGCGCACCGTGTCGGCGCGCAGGTCCCACAGGCTGACCACGCCGCCCCGGGGCGAGGTGGTGAGGGCATAGCGCTGTTCCGGGTCCACGGCGACGCTGGCGATGTACTGGTGTTGCCGCTGCCAGTCATCCGGCGCGGCACGCAGCGGGCCGAATTTGCCGTCGGCGAGCCGGAATACCAGGGGCCGGGCATCGCTGGCCGGGCCCTGGTACTGGGCGCCGACGATCACCTCGCCGCCGCTGTTGACGGCGAGATGGCGCAGGCTCAGCTGGTGGTGGGGCGGCCGCCAGCGGCCCTCGATGCTGCCGCGCTGGCTGTCCACCAGCAGCAGAGCCGGTTGCATGGTGTCGAGGTTGAGTTTGCTGCGCTCGCTGTCCAGCGCGGTGAGAATGCCGCCCAGGGCCACGGCCAGGGTGTCGGTGCCGGGCAGCCAGGCCAGTTCGTGGGGGCCGGTGCCCTGCAGGTCCCATTCGCCGATGCGGCGGTAGTGTTGGTCAGCGGCGTAGATGCCGATGACGCCGCGTGCGCTGCTGGCATCGTTCTCGGTGGTGTACAGCCGCGCGCCGTCGGCGGAGTACACCCCGTGTCCGTAGTAGTGGTAGCCGGGCAGGCTTTTGATGCTGTGTTTGAGTTCGCCCAGCTCGGTGTCGACGATATGCAGGTAGTGGCCGGGACGGCGCGAGAAAAATACCGCGTCCGCGGTGTGCGGGCGGTACTGGCAGGCGTGGGCGCGCTCGCTCACCGGCAGCGCAAAGGCCAGGGTGCCGTCGAGGTACTGGCCGCACAGGTAATGGCCGCCAGCGCGGTCGCTGGCGGCGGACAGCAACAGGGTGTCATCCAGCGCGTCCTGCAATGCGGTTGCAGCGGCCGGGGCGCGGCTGACCAGCCCTGTCAGGGCCAGCCCCGCGCTGTACTTCAGTAACTCGCGTCGCTGCATGCTGCTCAGTCCCCGTCGTTGGAGTTGAAACCCAGGCTGACCCCCAGCGCCGGTGGCAGCTCGCGCTTGAGCAGGCGCACCAGCTCGGCAACCTCCGCCTGCAGCGCGCCCAGCTGCTCGCGCGCGGGGGGCTGGGTGGCGGCGTCGAACAGCGGTGTCATGGCGGCGTCGAGGGCGCTGCGGGTGGTGTCCAGTTGCCGGCGCAGGGTTTGCGCCAGCGCGGCCTGGTCCCGTGTCACGAGATAGCTTTCCAGGCCGGCGCTGTAGAGCCTGTCGATACCCCGCAGGTTCGCGCCGATATTCGCCAGCGAGTGTCGCGAGCGCCAGCTCTCGGCGGAGTAGGGTTGCGGTATGCCCGAGCGGCTGCCCAGCCCCAGGGGTTCGGCGAGCTTGCGTCTCGCCACCACTTCCGCCTGCAGCGCCAGGCTGTCCACCAGCGCGCCGATGGCCGTGGCGGCGTTGGGAAATGTCGCGTTGCCCTCGCCGGGGTTGCTGAAGGTCTTGCCGTAGCCGCCGCGCCAGTGGTCCAGCAGCCCCGTGGCGACCCGGTTGATCTGGCGTGCCTGGGCCACCAGCAGTTGGCAGCGGCGCGTCTCGGCGAGCTTGTTGAGCTCGGCGCTGGCGGGATCAAACAACAGATATTCCATCGCCGACAGGCCCTGAACAATCACCCCCGCGTGTTCCAGTGCCGCGTCGTCGATGGCCTGATCCCCGGCCAGCAGCGCTTCGGTTTTTCGCGCGGTGAGATTTTTTTTGTCGGGCCAGAACTGCAAATGCCAAGCCTGGTTGTCCACCGCAATCGGGCCAAACAGAATCACCTGCGCGGCCTGCCAGGCGAGCATGGTCCGGCGCCACTGTTCCTGAAGGGTGGCCAGGCCGTCGGCGTCCGGGCGCTTGCAGAACTGTTCGTTGTCGGCGAGCAGTCGCTCGCTGGCCGCGGCGAAATCCGCGTACAGCGGCAGGATGGCATTTTCCGTGGTCAGCCCCAGTGCCTCGTGAGCCGGGTCCTTGCCGCAGGCCGTCAGTGCCAGCGCGCACACCAGCAGACCCAGGCTGTAACGCAAGGCGTTTACCGCCGCAGACACCACAGTTTTCAAAGCCAAAGCTCTCATAGAAACCTCATCATCGACAGGGGCGATTCCGCACTGGCAACGGCGTGCAAACCGGCAACAGCCGGTCACAGGGATTCAAGGAAACGCAGCAGCGCATCGCGCTCATCCCGGGGCAGATCCAGCACCGCATCGCGGCTGGCCTGCGCCTCGCCGCCGTGCCACAGCACCGCTTCCATCAGCGAGCGCGCGCGGCCATCGTGGAGGAAGCGCCCGCGCCCGGCAAGATCGCCGCCCACCTCATCGGTATAACCCAGGCCCCAAAGCGGCGCGGTGCGCCACTCGCGGCCGGTGGCGGCAAACTCCGGGCGCTGGTCCGCCAGGCCTTCGCCCATATCGTGCAGCAGCAGGTCGGTGTAGGGCGCAATGCTCTGCTGCGCGAGCCACGGCAGGTCGCTGGGGCCGGTCTGCAACTGCGGGCGGTGACAGGCGCTGCAGCGCAGTGCCTCGAACAGCGCCGCGCCGCGCATCACGGCGGGGTCGCGGCGGTGGCGGCGATCGGGCACGGCGAGGTTGCGGCTGTAGAACACCACCTGCTCGAAGATGGCGTCGGACACCTCGGGGCTGCCGCCGCTGACAAACGCCCCGCAGTCGGCGCCGCAGTGTTCGTCGGGCAGCAGTGAGGTGGTCAGTCCCATATCATCGCTGAAGGCGGCGGCGGTCTGCTGGCGCACGCTGGGCTGGCCGGCCTTCCAGCCAAACCGGCCGGCGCGGAATTCTCCGGCGGCGATATCCCGGACCCGGTTGAGGCGTCCCGAGATACCGTCGCCGTCGCGGTCATCGGGATCGGCCAGGGCCAGCAGGGAGGCTTCCGGTATCGCTTCCAGCAGCCCCAGCCCGATCATGGGCGTGGCGATGCGTCCCGACAGCAGCGCCGTGTCCGGCAGCGGGCCGTGGGCAGGCTGCTCGACGCTGAAGCGGGGTTTCTGCAGGGTCACCGTGGTGCCGTCACGGAAGCGCAGGGTTTGGCTGTCATAGTGCACCCGCACCCGGCCTTCGGGTTGCGCGCCGGGCAGCGCGAAGTCCTGCAGCTGGGTGCCGTAGCGCGGCACCGGCAGCACGCCGTGGCGCCGGGCGATCG
>JAVEVZ010000376.1:0-2537 GCA_034004805.1 Spongiibacteraceae bacterium
GCGTATTGGAGGGGATGAACAATCGGATCAAGGTCATCAAGCGGATGGCCTATGGCTACCGCGACAACGCCTACTTCTTCCTTAAGATCAAAGCCGCATTTCCCGGTAAGTTGCGATGAACCAAAAAAAAGGCGGACTTTCGTCCGCCTCAAGCACGCTACTCAATCAATATTCGTAGGTGAGAGTCACCCCGAGAGCCCGGGGCTCGCCGTAGGTACCACCGGTGTTGTTGCCAACCAGCGGATTGCTGGGCGCCGTGAGGGCAAAGCTGATCCACTCCTCATCGGTGAGGTTCTTGCCCCACAGTGCAACATCCAGCGCCCCCACGCCAACCGGGATATCCGACAGCGTCATGCGGGCATTGACCAGGCGGTTGTCCTTGCCGCCCTGGATGGTCTCGATATCGCCCGCGTCAGCGAACTCATCCTGGAAGCAGCTGAAGGGATTGAAGCAGTACTCATCCGAGTCGGTCACATCGACATGCAGATCCAGTTGCCCGAAGGAGAACGGGGCAAAGGCGTAGTCGAGGCTGACCATCCAGCTGTTACGCGGCGCGTTGTTCAGGGCCGGCTGGCGCGGCCGCCCTTCAAACTGCATCGGTGGCAGGGTCCAGTCGAGATAGCTGTAGGCGACGCTGAGGGTAAGCCCCTCGAACAGCACCACAGACGCATCCATCTCGAAGCCGCTCATACGGGCATTGCCATCGATGCTGACGCCCTGGGTATTGGCCGTGGTACAGGCGATGGGGCCGCAGTCGGTCTGCTGCACACTGATCACCAGATCCTCGATTTCGGTGTAGAAGGCCGCCGCATTGAGCCGCGCCCGGTTGTTCCAGAACACCGATTTCAGACCGAGCTCCGCGCTGGTGGCAACCTCCTCGTCATATGGCGTGAAGGTGGTCACTTCGCGAACGCTGACGCCACCGCCGCGATATGCCGAGGCATAGCGGGCATAGATGGAGGTTTCATCGGTGAGCCGGTAGGAGATCGTCAGCGCCGGATCGACCCGCTCGGAGTTAGCCTGGGTGCTGATGGCCGCGGGACGCCCGCTCTCCAGGGGCCGGAAGATATCCTTCTCGTCCTTGCTGTACCGAAGGCCGAGGGTGATATCCATGCGGTCGTCGAGGATCGGCGGGGTCCAGGTACCCTGCGCATAGAGGCCGATCGAATCCGTCTCCACCTCGGTGATGGTATGGGCGACGGTCGATACGCCCGGCGGCAGGAAGGCCGCGGCCGACTGCTGTAACGCACCGGGGAAAGGCACGGCGATCGGCATGCCGCAGGATCCGCGATAACCGGTGGCGATGTCAGGAGTACAGCCGTCGTAGTACCAGCCGAAGTGGTTGTAGCCGTCGAAGGTTCCCTCCTCGTGGAAGACTAGACCACCGACCTGCCACTCCAACCGATCGCTGTCGCCAATCAGCTGGAATTCCTGGGACCAGGACTCCTGTTCGGTATCCGCCATGGTGATGGAGTCCGAGAAGGCGCGGGTGGGATACAGCGCCGACAGGCCCGCCCCCAGGTTGGGCACGAAGCCCCCCGGCAGGAACGAGAACAATCCACTGCCCGATGCGCTGTTCAGGTCGGTCATCTCCCGGTAGCTGGAGATCGACTTGAAGGTCAGGGCGTCGTTGATCTCCCACTCGATGGCGAGCGAGTGCCCTTCGTTGTCGTTCTGCTGCTCACCCATCAACGTGCCGGCCCAGGCCGTATCGCGCCGCTTGGTATCCACCGGGCGCGGATTGAGGCTGGCCGCCGGCTTGTGTAACAGGTGGTTGTAGTTCTGCATGAAGTCCAGCTTGGAGTTGTCGTAGGAGTAGTTCGCCACGACACTCTCGGTCTGGTACTGGATGGCCAGGCGGTAGGCATCCTTGTCATGCCAGTTGAAGTCCTGCTGTCCGCCGGGATTGTTGATCCAGCCATTAGCCTCGGAGTGGAGGTAGGTGAAGCTGGCCGCGAAGCCCGCCACCTCCGGCGTGTTGATCACGGTCCGGGCCTTGTACTGATCGAGGCTGGTCGCTTCCAGCATCTGCTTGAAGCCAAACTCCCCCTCCGGCTTCTGGGTAACGATATTGAGCGCGCCACCGTGGGCGTTACGTCCGAAAAGCGTGCCCTGGGGTCCGCGCAGGATCTCCATCCGCTCGATGTCGAAGACCTCCGAATCGATACCCGTGCCCCGGGCGATGTAGACGCCGTCGATATAGACGGCGACCGGCCGCTCGCTGGTGAGCTGGGTGGGATCGCTTTCGGTGACGCCGCGAATACCGAGCTGCAGGGTGTTGGGACGCCCTGCGAACGAGATCACCTTCAGTGCCGGCACCTGGCCAGCCTGCAGGTCGACGATGTTGCTGACCCCCTGCTTTTCCAGTGCCGAGGAGCTGAGTGCACTGATTGCTATCGGTACGTCCTGCAGCGCCTCCTCCCGTTTTTGTGCGGTAACGACCACCTCTTCGAGAACGGTACGGCTCTGGGCCAGTGCCAGCGGCGCGGGTGCCGCGACGACAAGGCTCATGACCACCAAGCTCAACGGCTTCATCT
>JAVEVZ010000377.1:0-2536 GCA_034004805.1 Spongiibacteraceae bacterium
ATCGACAGCGGCGCCAACACCAACTTCGACCGCCTGCGGCATATCTCGGAGCGCACCGAGATCGGCGAGGGCCGCGAGGCGGTGCTGGCGGTGACCATTCCCGAGCGGCCGGGCAGCTTCAAGACCTTCTGCAGTGCACTGGGCCGGCGCAGCATCACCGAGTTCAACTACCGCTACGCCGACAACCGCGCCGCGCAGATCTTTGTCGGCGTGCAGATCGCCCCCGGCGCCGATGACCGGGATGAGCTGCTGGCCGAGCTGGGCGCCAAGGGCTACCCGGTGGTGGATATGACCGACAACGAAATGGCCAAGTTGCATATCCGCCATCTGGTGGGTGGCCACGCGCCGGCGGCGATGTCCGACGAATTGCTGTTTCGCTTCGAGTTTCCCGAGCGCCCGGGCGCGCTGCTCAAGTTTCTCACTCACCTGGGCGCGCGCTGGAACATCTCCCTGTTCCATTACCGCAACCACGGCGCCGCCTACGGGCGGGTGCTGGTGGGCATGCAGGCGAGCACGAAGGAGCGCCGCGAGGTGCTGCGCTTCTTGGATGAGCTGGCCTACCCCTATACGGAAGAAACCGACAACCCCGCCTACCGGTTGTTTCTCAGCCATCAGTGACCGCCGGTGACCACCATCGGCCCGCCACCGGGCCTGCGCTATGCGGCGGGTGGCGGGCTCCGGCGCTGTGTGGTTGCCAGCGGATTGTGACGCGGTCGACATGCGACCCTGCGCTGCGGTCACATCGCAGACATCCCGATTTGCCGCTGAGGTCAGTGACAACTAACGTTGCAGAACCTCCCCGCCGCTGACCGTTGGCGCGCCGGGCAAACAATTACAATGCCGACCGCAAATCGAGAACCGCCATGTACAGCAAACCCGATACCGTGACTCTGGTGATGGCCCTGTTCGGGCTGGGCACCTTGCTCACTGCCTCCCTGCAGATGTTCTACAGCTGATTCGTTCTACCCGGCGCCGCCGAGCCCTGGCTCAGCGGCGCTGATTCTTAGCGCTCTATCGCTCAGGCCGCGTCCGGAGCCGCCGGGTGCCAGGCCTCGTCGGTAGCCACCGCGTCCAGGCGCTGATCCCATGCTTCCCGCGGCACCGCCGGCACTTCCTGCAGCGCATGGGCCAGGCCAACCAGGCGCGGTCGACGCGGGCCGCTGGCCAGCATCCGGTCGTAAAACCCCCCGCCCATGCCCAGCCGATAACCCGCCGCGTCGAAGGCCACCAGCGGCAGCAGCATCAGGTCCAGCGACCACCAGGGACGTATCCGCCGCCGGCGCCAGCGCGGCTCAAGCAGCCCGTAGCGGTTGACCCCCAGCGGATCACCCGGCTCGCAGCGCAAAAACCACAGCTGTCCCGCGGGTCGCATGACCGGCAGGTAGGCGTGTTTCTGGCGATGCCAGAGCAGGTCGAGTATGGGCAGGGTGTCGATCTCGCCGTCCGCGGGTAGGTACAGCGCGATGTCCTGCGCGTGGCGGAACCAGGCTTGTGCGCCCAGCACCCGCGCGAGACGCTGTCCGGCGAGGTGTTGCTGCGCCGGGCTGAGTGCGCGGCGACGGCGCCGCAGGCTGCGCCTCAGTTCGCGCTTCTGGGTTGCTGTGGCATCGGCCATGAATGACTGGTATGTAAAAAGGGGTCCCGGGATACCGCTGGCGGCGTGGCCCTTGAACCCAGCGGTTCAAGGTGGGAGTTGCTGTAGTGCATCAGGCTTTCCGTCGAGCGGACATGCACACCTGCACTAAATCGAGTAACTCCCAGGTTGGTCGTCATCGGCTCAGGGGTCTAGACCGCCTGGCGAATACCTCAGGACCGCGGTGAGTATAACCCCCGCGGTCAGCCGATTTCCAATTGACGGAACCGTTGCAGTGCCTGATCCAGCCGTTCAGTGAGTTTTTTGACCCGCTCCCCGGCGGGGCCGGCTTCTGCTTCCGCGGTGCCGCGCTCCAGCAGTTCGTGGCTCATATTGAGGGCGGCCATCACCGCGATCCGCTCCAGGCCGATCACCTTGCCGCTGGCGCGTATGCCGCGCATCTGCTGGTCGAGATGCCTGGCGGCCTTGTGCAGCGCGGCCTCCTGGTCCGGGGGGCAGGAGACCTGGTAGTCCTTGTCCAGAATCTTGACGATAACGGTGTTGGACTTGCTCACGATTCCTGCTCCAGGGCCTTGAGGCGGCCGATCATCGCTTCCACCTTGCCGCGTGCCAGCTCGGTCTTCTGCACCAGTTGCTCGCGCTCGCGCTGCCACTCCAGGGTCTCGGCCTTGAGCAGGCGGTTTTCCCTGTCCAGTTGGTCACAGAGGGCGATCAGGTCATCGACTTTGCGTTCCAGCGCCTTGAACTGCTGGTTATCCATCGCTGTATCCGCGGAGGGTGGTTGTCAGGCCTGCAACTATAGTTGCCGCCATGCAACGGGTCAATTTGGCAAAACACTTTAAATTCAATCACCTGCTGGAGACTTTGAAAACTGTGACGAGGTTTTCTCCGGGCCCGGTCCGGAGTGTCGCGTTTTCATTTGATGGACGATCAATCTGCGGG
>JAVEVZ010000067.1:0-11403 GCA_034004805.1 Spongiibacteraceae bacterium
GCGCCTGAATATCGCGGTACAGCTGCCGGGTGGTCTCCGCGCTGGCCCGCTCGCGCAGCTCGGCATCCGCGCTGACCGGCGCGGTATCCGCCGGAGCAGCGCTTTCAGCCGCACCGCCATCCGCACCGCGGCTGACCACAAACCTGAGGTTGGGCAGCACCTTGCCCGCCACCAGCAGCTGATTGAGCTCGACCAGTATCTTGCCGAACGCCGCCAGCAGCAGCCGGCCATAATGCTTGTAGACAAAGCCCCGGGCGCGGGAATCGATTTCCAGTTGATGCACGGCCTGCTGCAGAGCCTCACACACCGCCTGGGGGCCAAACGGGTTGGTTTCATCGCTGACCTTGAGGCCACCGCGCAGGACCGCCAGGCGGCGGTTCAGCTTCCACAGCGCTTCGGCGTTCTGGCTGTTGCCCTTGGAGGTGATAACGGAAATGGCCAGTTCATCCTCCAGCTGCTCGCGCTGCACCAGCGACAACTGACCAAAGTCGATTGCCAGTTCGGGATCATCCCGCGCGTCGTCACCGCGCCGGAACACGTTGTACCGGGCCGCCAACTCGGTCGCGAAGCTGTCGTGCATGCGCTGGGTGGAGACGTTGAGCTGCTGCATCGCCTCGAAATAATGGCGCTGCTCGTCATTGTTGCGGCTCTGCCCGGACTGCTCGAAAAGCCGGTCACGCAGACTGCTGCAGGCCGCTGCAAACAGACTGGTATAGAAACTGTGGGCCTTGTCGCGGCACTGGTCGAGCAAATCCATGGTCTGGGTTCCGTGGGACGCGCTGGCCCTTCCCGGTTCTTGATTGTTGTTTCAGGCAAGTGACGGTCTATCGCTGGTAAATGTAGCCGATATTCCGCCGTGGGCACGTGATTTTCATGGATAGGGAACTGGCCGCCACCCGATCGTCCCGGGCGATAGGCCGCAATCAACGCTCGCCCCGGACCCTGTCGACAACCCGGGGGCGAGCGCAGTCTTTCTTCGGCGGTTCTCTAAAATTGATCCGGGCGCAGCATGGCGTCGTGGCCGCCGTCGACGAACAGCACCGCGCCGCAGAAAAAATCCGCTTCCGGCCGCAACAGATAGCACACCGCCGAGGCGATCTGTTCGGGGCGGGCAATGCTGCCCGTGGGCACCGAGTCACCGAACTCCTTCATGATCTGGCCAAAGCGCGGGTCCTGGTAGACGCCGTCGGTCAGCGCCGTGCGGGTAATGCCCGGCGCCACCGCATTGAGCCGGACGCCGGCCTGGGCCCAGGCGGTGCTGTTGCGGCGCATCCAGCGGGTCAGGCCGAGCTTTGAGCCGCCATAGGCGGTCTGGCCGTCGAGGGTGTCGATCAACGCACAGGCCGCCGCCTCGTCGCCGGCCAGCAGCAGTTCGATAAACTGCGGATCATAGCCGGGCATGGACGCGGAATTGGAGGAGATCATCACCACGCAGCCCCGGCGCTGGGCCAGCAGATCCTTGACGCCCTCCGTGGTGGCCACCGCGGCAAAGTAATTGACCTGACAGATCCGCGACAGCGGCTCCACATAGGGTCCCAGGCCCGCGCAGGGCACAAAGCCGTCGAGTCCGCCGGGGGCGCGTTCGCGTATACCGGCAACGGCCAGTGCCCGCCCTTCCGGCGTCGACAGATCGGCGATCACATCCGCGTCGTGGATATCCACCACGATCACCTCGTGCCCCTCCTCCCGCAGCCGTGTCTTGACCGCCGCGCCGATGCCCGTGGCACCTCCCGTCATTGCGTAAACCGCCATGCCTGTGCTCTCCGTTTGTTATTGGTCCATCTGAATTGACCGCTGTTGCCGTCGCTCAGCGGTCGACCGCCCGCCGGAAGTGCCCGGCAATCCAGCGCAGCGCCTCGCGCGCCTCGTCGATCATCGCCAGCATGCCGGCAAAGCCGTGGAACTGGCTGTCGAAACAGCGGTAGTCCACGTCCACCCCCGCCGCGCGCAGGGCGTCTGCATAGGCCCGGCCCTCGTCGCGCAGCGGATCATAACCCGCAGTGAGCACAGCGGCAGCCGGCAGTCCGCGCAGGCTGGCGGCGCGCAGCGGCGAGGCATAAGCCTCTGCACCAGCGGCCGGTGTCTGCAGGTACTGATCCCAGAACCAGCGCATGCTGGCTTCGGTCAGAAAATAGCCCTCGCCATTTTCGCGGTAGGACGCCGTGTCGAAGGCGTAATGGGTGACGGGATAGATCAGCCCCTGGAACCCGATAGACAGCGCGTTGCGATCCCGCGCCATCTGCGCCACCACCGCGGCCAGGCAGCCGCCGGCGCTGTCACCGGCCACACCCAGACGCGCGCTGTCGGCGTGCAATGATGCGGCGTGCTCCGCCGCCCACAGGGTCGCGGCGAAACAGTCCTCGGGCGCGGCCGGATACGGGTGCTCCGGCGCGAGGCGGTAGTCCACCGAGACCACTACCGCCTGCGCCTCGTTGCACAAGGCGCGGCAGGTGCTGTCGTGGGAGTCGAGGTCGCAGATGACAAAGCCGCCGCCGTGGAAAAACATCAGCAGCGGAAACGGGCCCGTACCTGCCGGGGTATAGATACGCAAGGGGATCTCGCCACCCGGACCGGGAATGCGCCGGTCTTCGCAGTGGCCGACGGGCTCAGGTGCCGCCGGCGGTGGCATTTGCATTTGCGCGCGCAACTGGACGGCATCGGTGCCGGGCCCCGGCGAGGGAAGACCCTTGAACAGTTCCAGCAGGGCCTGGGCCTGAGGATGCAGCGACATGGGAACTCCTGTGGTTTGGGAAGGTGCTGATCTTGTACGAGTTGTCACCGTTATTACAGTGCTCTGGCAACCGCCACCCACAACGGCGCCCTGCAACCGGTGTTTATGACAAGACATTCATCCGGGCCACCCACGGCGCCCGGGGCTAAACTGGTGATTCCGCGCGCCGCGACACCAACCAGCCCGCCATGATCCGCGAACCCGATCTGGAGACATTCAGCCATCTGCTCAGCCTGATCTACCGGGGCCCGCTGGAGAGCGCGCCGTGGCAGGGCCTGTTGGACGCCCTGCGCGAAACCTTTGCCAGCAGCGCCACCATATTGGTACTGCGCTCGCCCTCTCAACTGGACCCCGGCCTGATTCTGATGAGCGGTGTAGACCTGCCCGATAGCGACAATCGCTACAGCAGCGGCTACTACGACCTGGACCCGTTTGTGAATCTGCCGGCGGGCGAGGTGGTCAGCCTGGACCAAACCGTCGATCAGGCCGCACTGGAAACCAGCGCCTTCTATCAGCAATGCATGGAGCCCTGGGGCATCTACCACGTGCTGGGCGTGGATCTGCGTGATCCCGGCGGCGTCAATGCCTCGCTGCGCATTGCGCGCCCCCGCCGGACTGCAGCCTTCGGCGATGCGGACCGGCGCACCCTGGCCATGCTGGCGCCACACCTGCAGCAGGCGCTGGCACTGCACAACCGCCTGCAGCGCCTGGATACCGAGCGCGCGCTGCTGGAGAGCACCGTCAATCGCCAGGCCCTGGCCACGCTGTCGATCGACGACCAGCGCCGGCTGCTGCAGAGCAATCCGGTGGCGGAGCGCCTGCTGGCCCAGCGCGACGGGATTCGTGTGGTGGACGGCGCCGTAGAACTGGCGCGCAGCACCGAGCAGCAACACTTCAAGGCCCTGGTCGGCGCCGCCTGCGACGCCCTCCACCAGGGGCGCGCGGCGATCGCCCAGGCCATGAGCATTTCCCGCAGCGCCAGCCCGCACCCGCTGAACCTGGTGCTGCGCCCGATGGGCTACGACAACCAGGGCAAGCCCCTGCTGGCACTGTTTATCAGCGACCCGGCCGACAAGGCCGAGGCTTCGCAGGACGTGCTGGCGCAACTGTTCCGGTTCACCCCCGCCGAAGCGCGACTCGCCATGCTGCTGGCCAATGGCCACAGCCTCGACGCCGCAACCGCGGAGCTGGGCATCAGTCGCAATACCGGGCGCGCCCACCTGCGTGCGATCTTCGCCAAGACCGGCGTCAGCCAGCAGACCCAGCTGGTGAGCCTGTTATTGAAAAGTGTGGCAAGACTGGGCTGACACCCTTTACGTCTCCCGTCTTGCGTCTTGCGTCTTGCCTCTCCCGTCTCCCGTCTCCCGTCCTGCGTCTTGCCTCTCCCGTCTTCCGTCTCCCGTCTCCCGTCTTCCGCTCAGCCTCCCGTCAAACCCCCGACACTCCGTCCAGGACCTGCCCGTTTTGACGTCACATTGACGCTACCGATCGCCTGACGGGCCTCGGCAAGACCTTAATGACGGCATAAAACTCTAATTAAATTAATGCGTTAGGTTATATTTCTGCAGAGCCCCGCATATTGGCACAGCCATTGCTAAAGTCACCAGGCGTATTCATCAAGTGACCGTCGAGCAGCCATGTTAAGCACCCACTTGCAGTCTTTGCAGCAGACCATTCACAGCGCCCTGGTCTGCCAGGATCCCGACCTCTATCGCCTGGCCGGTGCGCGCATGGAGCGGCTGCTGGACTATCTGGGCCAGCTGCCGGCACCGCTGGCCGGCGAGGTCCATGCAAAAATCGACCAGATGCTGCCGTTTGAATGGCCCCTTTGGATGGAGTCCTGCCGCTTCGAGGGAAGCAGCCCGAGCGTACGAGCCGCTGCGGTGTTGCACTGATCTGCGGGGAAGTGTCGGTTCCTAGCCCGGCATTTTCGTGGTCCGCAGTTTTTTTATTCGCAAGACACAAGGGGAAGATGCGACGCGCAGGAGGGCCGCCGCGTCTTTCGTTTGTGACCTTCCGTTTGTGACCGTCGATTGATACGCCCCTCGCGTCTTCGGTCCCGCCTTGCCCCTTCTCTACGCCTCTACTTTTCTACTCTACGGTCACCGTAATTTTTTCAGACATCACGGCCGGCTCATGGGGACGGTGAAAGGCGTCGCCCAGCAGCAGCTGCAGGGTATGGGTGCCGGGCGCAAGTTCGATCTGCGCTTCGGTCTGGCCAGCACCAAAATGGACATGGTGTTCATCGGCGGGGATCGGCGTCCCGGCCGCCGGCGGCGTGTCGACGTCGATCAGCAGGTGGTGGTGGCCGGTCTTCGGCATATCAACGCCAGCCGGTGCCACACCCATGCCCGACAGACCAAAGCGCAGGGTGAACGGGCTTTCGAGCCGGTCGCCGTCGGCGATATCGATAAAGTAAACGCGGACACCCTCCGGGGCCGGCGTCGCGGCCCAGGCCGCGGTTCCCAGCAGCATGGCCGCGCTCAAACCCGCCGCCAGCAATGGCTTGATGGCCCGCTTCATAACTCGCTGTGTTGCGTATTGCATACATTCTCTCCTCGATCGCAGCACCGGCCCGAGGTCGGCAGGTCACTGACCCCGGCGCCTGGCGCGGAAAAATTCCTGCATCAGATCGGCGCAGGTGTCAGCCATGATACCGGCCTCGACCTCAATGCGGTGATTGAAATGCGCCGCCTCCAATAAACGCAGCCGACTGACTACTGCGCCCGCGCGGGGCTCCAGTGCGCCGAACACCAGCCGCGCGATACGGGCATGAATCAGCGCCCCGATACACATGGTGCAGGGTTCGATAGTCACATACAGGGTCGCCCCCGGCAGCCGGTAATTGCCGACCCGCCGCGCCGCGTCCCGCAGGGCGGCTATCTCGGCGTGCAAGGTGGGGTCACAGCCAGAGATAGGATGGTTGTAGCCCTCGCCGATCACGACGCCATCGCGGACGATCACACAGCCCACCGGTACCTCGCCCAGCGCGGCCGCCCGCTGTGCGCACTGCAGCGCCGCCTGCATCCAGTGTTCGTCGTCGTGTTGCTGGCCCTGCTGTGCCGACATGCCCACACCTCACCCGGTTCCGATGTGCGCAATTATGTCGCATCCAGCGCATCGCTGAAAAACTACTTCGCTCGCTACATTCTTCACAGGACTGTTAGTGAAAGGGAAACAGATAGTTCATCCACGCGGACATCCGCAGCAGTATTTTCCGCATAATGGCGACGTGATGCAGGTGCTCGCTGTATACCGCACTTTGTCCGAACGCACCGCGGGGCACCTTGTCCCGGTACTGTTCAAACGCCGGGTCGGTAATATCAATGACCACCGGGATGCGCCCCGGCAAGGGCGCGGCAAAAAAGTTCGCCATATTGCCGCTGGGCTGAACCTGGCCTTCGGACAGCGCAGGCAACACCTGCGCGACCCTGCCACTGAACACCTGACCGGGCAGGCCATCAAACACCACCTCTGCCTCGGAACCCACTTCCAGGCGCAACAGGCTGTTCTGGCGATACCAGCCCACAAAATAGCTGGCCTCGTCGTGCACAAAAATCAGCACGGGGCGCAATGGCATGGCCATCGCCATCATGCCCGGCCGCAGCGCCATCTGCACGACCGTACCGTTGGTCGGTGCCCTGACCACGGTCTGTTCCAGCTCGCGGCGGGCCTCCGCCAGTTCCGCGCGCAGACTGTCGGCATGGGCAATGCTCAGGTCCGCGTCACGCTGACTGCCCGCGCCCTTGCTGACCAGCGCAATGGCGCGCTTTTCAGTAATCTCCGCCACACCCAGCTTCGCCGCCAGCGCATCCACCTTGTGCTGATAGGGTGCAGGATCGATGCGAAACAGGACGTCGCCCTTGCTGACCTTCTCTCCTCCCTTGACCGACACCTCTACTACTTGACCCGATACCGCCGGGACAATGGGTGTGCTGACAAAGTAGTCCCGGCTCAGCTCCGAATAAGGGTGGTTGTAATTCATTGTGAAAATCAGGCCGCCAATCAACACCACGCCGCCCAATACCGCGGTAGGCACGGTCCATTTGTTCAGCGGGAGCCTGAAGATTTTGAAGATAGCAATACAGATCGCGGCGTAGGTAATGATCAGCAACAGATCCATCAGACACCACCTTCGACGGCTGGCGCATCATCACCGGCGCGCGACTCCAGGGCTTCAAGCCTGGCAACCAGCGCGCTGATCTGCATTTCCAACTGGTCTGTCTGCACCGAAGCCTGGCTGCTCTGTTTACTGAACCCCCAGCCACGGTCGGGCCGGTAAAGGGTCGCCCATATCCAGAGAAACGGCCACAGGACATGCAGCGTCAGCAGGCTGATCCAGCCCGCCACGTGAATGGCATCGCTGTGCGGATGCTGGCGCTTCTCGGCGATGGCGTAGGGAATATCGTGAATGACAATCACCCCATAAAAGACGGTGACAACGGCAAAAACAAGAATTCCCAATGCTAGGTAATCAAGCATTGCAGACGCTCCTAAGTGGATGGTTTCGAGTTTTATTGAGTGTGCGGCCCGATTTGCCACACGCCGTGGGCACCCCTAGCGCCGCGGCATTTGCGGCAGGGACGCCCGCCACGGTACGCATCTGGCTCACAGAGACTCAGCAATGTACGCGCTTTCCCGGTCCTGGTCTCAAACGCACGCCGGCCGTAACGCCTTCCGCCTTATGCCTGCCAGCGCCAACAGCGCCGAACCAAACAGCCACAGCGCGGCCGGTACCGGCACCGCGGTATACCCGGTCAGCGAAACAATTTCCGCATCCGACAGCAGGGCCACGTTATAGCCGTAGCTGGCATTGAGCGCGGCAAGAATCTGGTTTGCCATCAGGCCCTGAATCGCCGTGTTGGGATGGGTGCCGTCCTCCGCCAGCAGCTTTGTGGCGTGGGTGCTGGTGGCGCAAAGACCCGATGCGTTGCAGGCGCCGCTACCGGTAAGACTCAGGTCCGCCGCACTCGCCACGCTGTCGGGCTCGACAATCAGGTCGCCGATATTGACGCTGCCGTCCGGATTGAGGCGGCCGTCGTCAAGGGTCCAGCTCCACATATCCACGGTCGCAACGCCGCGCTGCGATGCACCGGCCACCAGCAGGTCATTGACTGCCGCGATGGCGTCGAGAAGCTCCTGGGAGGGCGGCTCGTCAGAAGCGGTGCCGGCGGGAAGAAGTCCCAGAACCAGATCCACGCTCCCCCTGCTGCTGCTTGCGCCCGCCGCGATCAGCGTATCCAGATTGGCAAGTATGGCGCTGGCAATATCGACCACATCGCCGGCAGGCGCCGCAGCCGGGTCCGGGTAGCGGTTCTGGGAGGGATCAAAAAGCGTCGTGCGATAAAAGAAATCATTGGATCCACCGCCGACAAAGGCGACCTGCACCTGGTCGTTGGCGATCTGAGCCGCCAGGCCCGCCGTCTGGGTGCTGATGTAGGAGCCACCGAGCAGCGGGTTATCGAGCCGCAGCGGCAGGATACTGCCGCCAAAGTTGACCTTGAGCGCGGTGTTGTCGCTGGCTACGGCGCCGACCTTGGCCCAGTTGAACTCATAGCCCGCATCCCGGCGATCGCCCCAGTAATTGGGCGCCTCCCGGTATTCACCAAAATTGAAATCGCCACTGCGCAGCCTGGCAATAATTTCCAGCCAGCTGTATGCCGCTAGGTCTGTGGAAAACTGATTGGGCGCCGGCAGGTATTCATCGGTGAGGCTGTCGCCCACTGCGCCAAAATTGATCTGCGCCTGGGTGGCTGCCGCGCTCAATGCGAAGAGCAAACCCACTAGCGATGCGCTGAAAAGACGTTTCATATTGCTGCCCCTTGATTTGATATTGTTATTCCCTGGGATGACCCGATCTACAGGGCCTGGGCTACTGGCACGGCGTCAGGGCGGCCGCGCCCCTGATAAATTGCCGCCACGTCATAGCGATATCGAACACCAACAGCCCGTACACGCCGACCGGTCGATTGTAGGCCTGCCACTGCCGCACTGTAAACGCAGTCCGCCGCCCCCTCACCAGACACACCTGCGCGGCCAGGGCGTTACATCGGCACAGCGCGACACGTTCCGGCCGGGTGAGTAAACTGCCAACTCTTGTTATTCCTCGAAACGAGTTCACCATGAGGTCATCAGGCACCAAGACCGTCTGGATGCTGGCACTCAGCGCAAGCTTGAGCCTGATGGAGGGTTGCGGCTCGCTGCCCTCGCTGGAACAGCGCAGTCAATCCTCCGCTCTTTCTGCTGCCGAAGCCCAACAGACCACGCTGGGCCGGGCCATTGCACCCCGGGCGCATGAGCACCCTGGAAAGAGTGGTATCCAGGCGCTTGGCAACCCGCTGGAAGCGTTCGCCGCCCGTGCGTTGCTGGCGGATGCCGCCGAGCGCACGCTGGATGTGCAGTACTACATCTGGCAGGACGATATCACCGGCACCCTCATGTTTCAGTCGCTGCTCGATGCAGCAGAGCGCGGCGTGCGGGTGCGCCTGCTGCTGGACGATATGAAAACCGCCGGTCTGGACCCACTGCTGCTGGCGCTGGATGTCCACCCTAATATCGAAGTACGGTTGTTCAACCCTTTTCTGCATCGCAGATTTCGCGCCCTGGACTTTGTAACGGACTTCTCGCGGGTCAACCGGCGCATGCACAACAAATCCTTCACCGCCGACAACCAGGTCAGCATTGTGGGTGGCCGCAATATCGCCGACGAATACTTCGGTGCCGGTGGTCATATGATCTTTGCGGATCTGGACGTCTTGGCAGTCGGCCCGGTTGTCGATGCTGTATCCCGGGATTTCGATCGCTATTGGGCCAGTCTGTCGGCCTATCCGATCATGGCCGTACTGGCCGGACCGGAGGCCGCCGACCCGTCGGCGCTCACCAACGCCTCGACGCAAATCAAGAACAGTGACGAGGCCAGAATCTATCTGCAGGCCCTGCGTGACTCCCGTACGATTGCGGCGCTGGCACAAGGGCATCTGGCCTTTGAATGGGCCGAGACGCGCCTGATCAGCGACGACCCCGCCAAGGGCATCGGCGAGGCAGCGGACGATGCGCTGTTGTTCTCCCAGCTGACGCCGATCATTAGTGAAGCGATAATAAGTCTGCAACTGGTATCCGCGTACCTGGTGCCCACCAGAACCGGCACGCAAAGCCTGGTGGAGCTGGCCCACAGCGGCGTCGACATACAGATACTGACCAACTCCCTGGAAGCCACTGACGTCGTGCCTGTACACGCGGGCTACGCCAAACATCGTAAGGCGTTGCTTAAGGCGGGTATTACGCTCTACGAGATACGCGGCTCCGCGGCACTGGATAACGCCAGCAAGCACGCCGGACCTTTCGGCAGTTCCGCCGCCAGTCTGCATGCAAAAACATTTGCAGCGGACGATGAGAGAATCTTTGTAGGCTCATTTAATTTCGATCCACGCTCGGCGAAGTTGAATACCGAAATGGGCTTTATTATTGAAAGCCCCGAGCTGGCGAAACGCATTCATCTCGCTTTTGACAGAAGAGCCCCAAGAACCGCCTACCAGGTAAAACTCTCGGAGAACGGCGAGCTGTACTGGCTGGAAGACAACAGCGGCACTCAGATACGCTATGACACCGAGCCCAATACCAGCATCTGGAAGCGCATGGGCGTCTATATTCTGGGCAAACTGCCCATTGACTGGCTGCTGTAATAGCGTCAGTGGCAGCAATTGCGCCGCGTCGCACTTCTGTGAGTGCCTTCGCATTCTGGCCTCTGTATCAGTGCCTTTTTAATAATACCTTTGCGCTTCGATGCTAGTGCTGCTGTGGCACATAGCTCCCCGGCACAGCGCCTAGCCCGATAGCCAGCCGGTTCCAGCCGTTGATCACCACAATTGCCATCGTCAGCGCCACCAGCTCAGCGTCGTCAAAATACGCATGGACCTGTTTGTATAACGCATCGGATATCTCGTGCTCTGAAACCCGGGTCAGGGCATCGGTCCACGCCAGGGCGGCGCGCTCGCGTTCAGAATAGAAAGGCGCCTCTTTCCAGGCCGTCAGCGCATACAGCCGCTGCTCGGTTTCGCCCGCCATGCGTGCATCTTTGGTATGCATATCAATACAGTAGGCACACCCATTGATTTGTGACGCGCGCAGTCGCACCAGCTCGTAAAGCAAACGGTCCTGTTCGGGCCGCGCGAGATATTTTTCAATCTGGAACATGCCCTGCAAGGCAGCAGGGTTGGCCTTTTTGTAATCCAGTCTTTGCGTTCTCATAGCGATAACTCCCTGGTCGTATCAGCTGGCACCTTGCATCAGAAAGCCTCCATCACGATTCGGTCCTCCGCCACATTGAGCGCAGCCAGGTGCTTTTGTACGGCCTCCATCATGGGCGGAGGTGCACAGACATAGAAATATTTGTCCAGCGAACCGCAGTGCTGGTTGATAAATTCTGCAGACACTTGGCCACAGGGGTAGTCCGCAGTCTTTTCTTTCGAGAGAATATTCACCAGCTGGTCACCCAGCATCTCACGCAGTTCCTCGTGAAGAATGATGTCTTTCCGGGTTTTGTTGGCAAAGATCACGCGGTTGTCACCGATGGCATGCTTTGCACGCAAGTCGCGAAGAATCGCGATGAAAGGGGTTACACCGGCTCCTCCGGCAATAAACGTGCCCTCACCCTGATACTGGATGGCGCCAAA
>JAVEVZ010000378.1:0-2532 GCA_034004805.1 Spongiibacteraceae bacterium
CATCGATCTGTACGTGCAGATTCCACTGGTTGGGCGTCGCCGTCTTGACGAAGTACGAGGTCAGAATATGCGGGTTGCCGAGACTGTCGTACACCGTCAGCGAGGTGGACGAGTTGAAGCTGTCGGTGTCCGTGGGATCAAAAGTCGGAACAATGGGTGCATTCTGCCGGGAATCCAGCGTAAAGCGCAGATCGACGTTCTGGGTGGTGCGCGGGGTGAGGTCCTGGGTCTGTACGCGGATGTCCGACAGCACGCCCTGCGCTATCGCACCCTGGGTGTTAACGGGAAAACCCTGTACCCGGGCGCCGTCATTGCTGACGATAAAGCCCGAGTTATCGAGCCCGAACTGGCCCGCGCGGGTGTAGGACAACGACCCGTCCTTGCTCAGCACAAAAAAACCGACGCCGTTGATCGCCATGTCCAGGGTGTTGTCGGTAAAGGAGATATTGCCCTGGTTGAACTGCTGCGAGATGTCAGTGACCAGCACGCCACTGCCCGCGGTCTTGGAGCCGCTGCCGAGAATGGCGTTGGCGTACACATCGCCAAACTCGGTGCGGGATTCCTTGAAGCCCACGGTGCTGGTATTGGCAATGTTGTTGCCGGTTACCGCCAGGTCGGTATTGGCGGCGCGCAGGCCACTCAGCGCTGTATTGAAGGTCATGGCACTACTCCTCCCCTGGGGGATGCTGACAAACGGAATGTAGACAAGCGAATACGGGCGTCACAGAATTTCTTTCACGTCAGACAGTTTCACCGGGCCAAAGCCCGCCACGTTCAACACCATGGTGTTGTTGTTGCCCAGGGTGACGCTGTTGACGTTGGCGGAGAGGAAGGTCTCCAGTTGCACCGGCTTGCCGTTGACGCCGGCAATCGCCTCGAATTTGTAAGCGCCGGCCGGCAGGACTTCGCCGCTGGTGGCCACGCCATCCCACACAAAGCTGACGTCGCCGGCCTTTTGCGAGCCCAGGTCCTCGGACCACACCAGCTCACCGCTTTTATCGTAAATATTGAGCTGCAGGTTGGAGGTGGACGCCGGCACAGCCACCGTGCCTGCGATCTGTCCCTCCGCGCCCTTGTACGCCGCATTCGTGGGAATCTTGACCCAGCGTCCCACCAGCGACGACGCCTGCAGCGCCTGGCTGGACTGGAACGAGGTCGCCATGCTGCCCACGGTTTCGTTGAGTTGCTGTATGCCTTCGACGGAGCTGAACTGGGCCAGCTGCGCCACAAACTCGCTGTTCTCCATAGGCTCCAGCGGATTCTGGTTTTTCAGCTGCGCCACCATCAGGGTCAGGAACGCGTCCTTGCCCAGCTCCTTGTTGACGCCCTTCTCCGGCTGCTTTTTCTGGATGCCCAGGGTTTCGTACCAGCTCTCATTGCGCACATCCGTAATGGCCACGGCGGATCTCCTTACTGACCCAGGTTGAGCAGGCGTTGCGCCATGGACTTGGCGGTCTGCATCATTTCGACGTTGATCTGGAATGCGCGCGACGCGGATATCATGTCGGCCATCTGTTCCACCACGTTGACGTTGGGGTACAGCACGTAGCCCTCTTCATCCGCCAGCGGATGGTCGGGTTCATAGCGGCGCTGCAGCTCCGCTGAACTCTCGACAATACCCAGCACCTGCACCCCCAGGCCCACCTCGCCCTCGAAGGGCATATCGAATTCGCTGGGCTCGCCCCAGGCCTGGTTGGCGTTGCGCTGCACCGCCGCGAACACCGGCACCCGCGCCCGGTAAACTTCGTCGACGCTGCTGGCAGCAGCCTCGGCGTTGGCCAGGTTGCTGGCGACGGTATTCATGCGCACGCTCTGCGCGCTCATGGCCTGGCCGGCGATATCAAAAATGCTGTTGATGCCCATCAGGAGGCCTCACCGGTGATCGCCGAGCGCAGGCCCTTGAACTTGGCGTTGAGAAAGAAAAAGCTGGCCTGGAAGTCGACCGCGTTCTTGGTGTACTCCGCCAGTTCCATCTGCTCTTCCACGGTATTGCCGTCGATGGAAGGCTGCAGGGGTACGCGGTACATCGGTTCCGCCGCCGCATCGGCCGCGCTCAAACCGATATGACGCGCATGGGTGCGCTGCATGGCCATGGCCTGGCGGCGGTTCTGCTCGGCCTGCAGCGCAGCGCGGAAGTCCACATCGCGGGCCTTGTAGTTGGGGGTGTCGGCATTCGCCAGGTTATTGGCCAGCAGCTCGGCGCGATCCAGTCGCAGCTGCAAGGCTCGCTCGTGTATACCCAGCGCCCGCTCAAAACTGATGGCCATCACAGCCTCCTCTCATTGCACGGGCGACGTAATGCAACGCCCGCGCCAATCAGGGAAACCTGTTTTTTATCAATGATTTAATGCTAGAGAGATGCTGCAAAAGGCAGGACAGCGGCAAGCCCTTACCGCCCGGGCGGCAAGCCCCGGACCCGGGCCTGCCAATACCGCAAACCCGGGCACCACGGGAGCAGGTAGCGAGCCATCACCGCTAGCGGATGGCGCGGTAGACAATCCCGGGGCTGCAGGACACCATTTCAAACAGGCG
>JAVEVZ010000068.1:0-11336 GCA_034004805.1 Spongiibacteraceae bacterium
TGCCGGTGCGGGTCAGGGCATGAAAGCGCCGGGGGTCCAGGGAGTCGAGGCTGATATTGATACGGCTGAGCCCGGCCTGTTTCAGCGGCGCCGCATAGCGCCGTAGCCGGCCGCCGTTGGTGGTCATCGCCAGCTCCGCCAGGCCGTCCACCGCGGCGAGTTCGCGGACCAGCCACAGCAGGTTATTGCGCACCAGGGGCTCGCCGCCGGTCAGGCGTATCTTGCGCGTGCCCAGTTCGACGAAGCTGCGGCCGATGCGGGCCATTTCCTCGAGGCTGAGGACCTTGGCGCGGGGCACGAACTGCATGTCTTCCGCCATGCAGTACACGCAGCGGAAGTCGCAGCGGTCGGTCACCGACAGCCGGAGGTAGCTGACCTGGCGGTTGTAGCGGTCGATCAGGGCGGGTTTCATGGGGCCGATGATACTCCGGCACAGCGCGGGCTGTTCAGCCCATGCTGGCAAAGGCCTGCAGGGCGCGCGGTTCGACCCCGAACTGGCCGTCGGGCCGCAGAGTCTGTATGCACACATGGTCCGCGCCGTTGCGCCAGTGCGCTTCGATGCGGTCGCGTATGGTTCGCTCGTCGCCCCAGGCGACGATGGCGTCCACCAGGCGGTCGCTGCCGCCCTGTTCAAAGTCGTGCTGGGTGAAGCCCAGGGTCAGCAGGTTGTTGCGGTAGTTCTGCAGATCGAGGTAGGTGGCCATGGCCTTGCGCGCGACGGCGCGCGCCTCGCTCGCATCCTGGATCAGCAATACCTTCTGTTCCGGCGCCAGCCACTTGCCCGGGCCCAGTATGGCCCGCGCGCGGGCGGTGTGCTCCGGGGTCACAAAATAAGGGTGGGCGCCGTCGCAGGTTTCGGCCGCCAGCCCCAGCATCTTCTCGCGCAGCGCCGCCAGGACCCGCAGGCCGGTTTTTTGCGGCGCCGGGCCGGCGTACAGGGCGCTGTCCATCTGCTCGAGGTAGCGGCGCATGGTGGCCACCGGTTTGCCGTAGTCGTGGTGGCGCATGCCGCTGACCATTTCGCTGTGGGAGACCCCCAGGCCCAGGATCAGTCGCCCCTTGCTCAACTCGTCCAGGGACTGGCGCGCGGCGTTCATGGCCATGGCATCGCGGGCGTAGATATTGGCGATGCCGGTGGCGAGACGCAGGCGGTCGGTTTCCCGGGCCAGCACCGCCAGGCTCACGAACGGGTCGCGCCCCACCGCCTCGGGTATCCACAGGGCGCCATAGCCCAGTTGTTCGGCCTGCTGGGCGATGGCTATGCACTCGGCGTAGGGATAGCCGTCCAGCCAGCACCAGAGGCCCAGTCGGCTGATCGTGGTCTGTGTCATGGGGTCGCCTCCTGTTCGTTTGCATCCGCCTGTCGGCTCTCGGGGGCGGCGCCCGACGGGGGCTCGTCACCCTCCGACTGACCGCGCTCAAGCGCCGCGTGGGCGACGATGGGCTGGGCGCGCAACCAGTCCAGCGCCTGGGCGACACTGGCGTAGGGGCCGCCGGTTTTTGCAATGGCGATGCGCACCAGCCCCAGCGGTGAGGGCCCTGCCACCAGCTGTGCGTCGATCTCCGTGAGCAGGGTCAGCACCGCGATCCAGCTGGCGCCTTCCTCCAGCCGCAACTGCACCAGCCAGGCGTTTTCAACGGGTGCGGGCGCCAGGTCCGGGCACGCCGGAGGTGCCGGTGACGCCTGCGGCGGGCTGCGCAGCAGCAGCGCCAGTTGCAGGGCGATCACCAGTATCAGTCCGGCGATGATCAGCGGCTGGTACCAGGCGCGCGCGGGGCCTTGCGTGTCGGTGTTTGGCATGGGGTGTGATATTCCTGTGCTGGCAGTATGCAGCGGCCCGGATGGCGTGCGGGTACTGTAAACCGCCGCTCCCGCGCCCGGCAAACCGGTAAAGCGGGCATGCGGTTTACTGCGCTGGCCGTCCGGGCTCGGGCTGCGCGGACAAACGTGGCAACATGCGCACAGCGTCACTGCACACCACACCAATCCGCTATCAGCACAATGAATAAGGGTGCTTACTATGGGTTATCGACACTGGCTGGTCGCCACGGCGTTCTGGGGCTGGGCCACGGCTGCCACGGCGGCGCTGCCGATACAGGGCTGCGACAGCGTGCCGGGCATCACGCCGGTATGCGGCCTGCAGGCGCCGGAGGATATGGAGCGCCTGCCTGGCGGGGGCTATCTGATACTGAGTCAGTACGGCGGCATGACCGGGGGCGCAGGCAGCCTCGCGTTGTTCGACGCCGCTGCGGACCGTGCGCAGCCGCTGTACCCGCAGCCGGGGGCTGACGGCGCCGCCGACTGGGGCGATGCCGATTGTCCCGGCGCTCCGGGCGCGGCGCTGTCGCCCCACGGCATTCATCTGGCCCAGCGCGCCGACGGCGCCTGGCAGCTGCTGGTGGTCAACCACGGCGGGCGCGAGGCGGTGGAGTTCTTTGAGCTCAAGGCCGCGGGCGGTGACAGCCGCCTGGTCTGGCGCGGCTGTGCCGTCGCTCCCGAAGGTGCGTTTCTCAACGATGTGGTGGCGCTGCCGGGTGGTGGCCTGCTGGTGACCCATATGTTTGATCGCGATGATCCCGACGGTCTCGCCAACGCGCTGAGCGGCCGCGATTCGGGTCATGTGTTCCGCTGGCGGCCGGGCCAGGGTTTCGACGTCCTGCCGGGCAGCCGCGCGCCGTTCCCCAACGGTATCCAGATCGATGCGGCGGGCAGCGCGATCTACCTCAACCTGTACGCGGCGGGGGAGGTGCGCAAGCTGGATCTCGCCAGCGGCAGGACCCTGGCCAGCTGGGCCGTGCCCTCGCCGGACAACAGCAGCTGGTCCGAAGCCGGGCTGTTGCTGGTGGCGTCCCACACAGGGGTCTTCGACAATCTCCAGCAGTGCGAATCCGTGGGCGCCGGCGCTTGCGACCTGGCCTACCAGATCGTGGCGATCGATCCCCGCACCCTGGCACATCGCACCCTCTTCAGTCATGAAGGCGCGCCCATGGGGGCCGGCACGGTCGCGGTGGACCTGAACGGCGTGTTTTATATCGGCAGCTTCGCGGGGGACCGGCTGGTCAAGGTGCGCCTTGACTGAGCCCCGGCGCGGACCCTGACTTGAACACGGCTGACCACATCTGGGCCCGCGCGGGCGGGCCGCTGCTGGGGGCGCTGGTCTACGCCGTGGCACGGGCCGCCGACCTGGACGGCGCGGCGTGCTGGGCCGCGGCGATGACGGCCTGGTGCATCCTGTGGTGGCTGACCGCGGCCGTGCCGGTGGCGGTCACGGCGCTGTTGCCCATGGCGGTGTTTCCGGTGGTGGGGGTGCTGGACCAGCGCGCCGTTGCCGAGTCCTTCGGCAGCCCGGTGGTGTTGCTGATGCTGGGGGGCTTCCTGCTGTCCCGGGCCATGGAGGTCAGCGGTGCGCACCGCCGGATAGCCCTGCTGATGGTGCACCTGTGCGGCGGCGGCAGCAGCCGGCGGCTGGTGATCGGCTTTATGCTCGCCTCGGCCGGGCTGAGCATGTGGATCTCCAACACCGCCACCGCGCTGATGCTGTTGCCGGTGGCGCTGGCGATCCTGGAGCGCAGCCGCGACCCGGCGCTGGCAGTGCCCCTGATGCTGGGGATTGCCTACGCCGGCAGTATCGGCGGGATCGGCACGCCCATCGGCACGCCGCCCAATCTGATTTTTATGCAGGTCTACCGGGACTTCACCGGCACGGAGATCAGCTTCCTGCAGTGGATGGCCTGGGCCCTGCCGGTGGTCGCGCTGATGTTGCCGCTGATGGCGCTGTGGCTGACCCGCGGCCTGCGCGGCGAGGGTGTCGAGCTGCCCGCGCTGGAGGCCTGGACCAGTGCCCAGCGCCGGGTGCTGGCCCTGTTCGGGCTGTGCGCGCTGGCCTGGATTACCCGCACCCAGCCCTTGGGTGGCTGGAGTGCCTGGCTCGGCACGCCCGGCGCCTCGGATGCGTCGGTGGCGCTGCTGGGGGCCGCGGCGCTGTTTCTGGTGTCCGACGGCAAGGGGGAGCGCCTGCTGGACTGGGAGCGGGCCCTGACCATTCCCTGGGGCATTCTGCTGCTGTTTGGCGGCGGTATCTGTCTGGCGCGGGGATTTATGGACAGCGGCCTGGGCGCGCTGATCGGCGCCGGCCTGGCGGGCCTCGACAGCCTGCCGTTGCCGCTGTTGGTGTTGCTGCTGTGCCTGGCGGTGACATTTATGACCGAGGCGGTCTCCAACACCGCGGCGGCCACCCTGCTGATGCCGATCCTGGCTGCGGTGGCGGTGGCGCTGGCCGTCGACCCGCGACTGCTGATGGTGCCCGCGGCGATGAGCGCCAGCGCGGCTTTTATGCTGCCCATCGCCACCCCGCCCAACGCTATCGTCTATGCCAGCGGTGAAATCCCGCCGGGGCGCATGGCCCGCGAGGGGCTGGTGCTGAATCTGCTGGGCGCCGTGGTGATCACGGCCTGTGCCTTGCTGGTGCTCTGACTACGCCCTGTGTTGCCCATTGAAATTGGCCATATCTGCCAGTCAGAGGCTTTTATCGGCCCGGAATGGCAGCATATGCCAGTCTCATGTCTGCATTTGCCATTTCTGCGGTTCCGTGGCGGCGCTACAGTAGGCAGGATAAATTTCATGGTGCACCGCTGTATCCTGCGCGGGTGCCCCCACTGCCCGGGCAGCGTCCCCAACGGCTTCCGTTAGCGCCTGTCCACTGCATTATCAGGGAGTAGACCGATGACGAAACGTTACCCCATGCCCATGCCTTTTGGCTGGTTCGCCGTGTCCTACTCGGACGAGCTGGCCGCAGGCCAATCCAAACCCGTGCGCTACTTCGGTCAGGAGCTGGTGCTGTTTCGCACCGAGTCCGGCCAGGCCGCGCTGCTGGAGGCCTACTGCCCCCATCTGGGTGCGCACCTCGGTTACGGTATCCACGAAAATACCGGCCACGGTGGACGCATCGAGGGCGAGAGCATCGTGTGCCCGTTCCACGCCTGGAAGTTCAACCCCGAAGGCGTCTGCACCGATGTGCCCTATGCGACCAATATGCCGCCCAAAATCCAGGGCAAACAGTGCCTGAAGACCTTCCCGATCACCGAGACCAACCAGATCATCTGGGCCTGGTATCACCCCGAGGGCAAGGCGCCGCTGTGGGAGGTCGAGGTCCATCCCGAAGCCAACAGCGACGACTGGGCCCCGCTGGATCGCTACGAGTGGACGCTGGACACCCACTGCCAGGAAATGGCGGAAAATGCCGCCGATCCCGCGCATTTCCGCTACGTGCACCGCACTGCCTCCATGCCCAAGTGGGAGACAGTCTACGAAGACCACACCGCCCGTGGCCTGCAGCGGGCGAAGATGCCGACCCCGCGTGGCGAAGTGGACGGCGCCATCCACACCCGCAGCTTCGGCCCGGGACAGGGCTCCACCCGCTTTGAAGGCATTGCCGATACCTTTCTGATGGGTCTGGTGACGCCCATCGACAACGAAAAGGTGCACGTGCGCTTTGCCTTTACCCAGCCCAAGGTCAATGGCGAGGTCAAGAAAGGCGGCGTCAACGCGGCCATTATCAAGGACATCGTCGGCCAGCTCGAAGAAGACAAGCCGATCTGGGAACACAAGATCTACCGGCCGCTGCCGGTTCTGTGCGATGGCGACGGCCCGATCGCAAAATTCCGCAAGTGGTACAGCCAGTTCTACCTGGACTTCGATCCCAAGCAGGTGTGATGGCCGCGCCAATTGGCAGAAACAGGCCGTGCTGCTAACGTGGCACGGCTTTTTTATTTGGGAGATTGGTTGATGAAAACCCTGTTTGGTTCGTTGCTGGCACTGTGCATGACCACCGCGGTATTCGCCGAGTGCCAGCGCCCTTCGGCACCCGCGCTGCCGGAAGGCGCCAGTGCGGATATGCCGGCCATGGTCGAGGGCCAGGCCGCGGTCAAGGCGTTTGTCGCCGACGGCAACGCCTACCTCGAATGCCTGCAGGCCGAAGCGGCTGCGCTGAAGGAAGCGGGCAAGGGCGAGGACGAGGAAGCTGCGGCTGCGCGCCTGGCGAGCTACAACGGCATGGTGGATGAAATGAACGCGGTGGCCGGCCAGTTCAACGCGGAAATCAAGGTCTTCAAGGCGCGCCAGTAGCGCGCTCGCGGTCAGGCCCGCTTGTGGCTGCCGTCGCAGAGCGGCGCGTGGTGGCTGCTCTTGCAACCGCAGAAGTACACGGCCTTGGATTGCTCGGCACGGTACTTTACCGGGGTGAACACGCTGCCCTTGTGTGAGCCGTCGCAGAAGGGCTGGCTCGCGCTCCTGCCGCAAGCGCACCACCAATAATCCCTGCCGGCGCTGACGTCGACGGAGTAGGGCGTGTCTGCGGCTCGAACCGGTTTGTTCATGATTGGCTCTTTCCGGTCATTCAGCGCTCGGTGAGCGCTGTGTTCTCTTCCCGATATATCGATACTGCCTGGCGCATCGCGGCGCGATCCGGCGCGTGTCACTGGCTGTCTGGCGTGCGTCTCATCGCCGAATGGTTGCGGGCCGGGGCAGCCAAGCCCCGGCCCGGTCTGGTTTACAGCTGTGCCAGAACAGCCTCGGCAGCACTGTCCTTGATTTCCTTGGCATCGACGCCCAGGTACTTGACGACGCCGTTGTCGATCAGCGCCGCAAAGCGCTTGCTGCGCGTGCCCATGCCAAAGCCCGAGGCATCCAGTTCAAGGCCCAGTGCCTTGGTGTATTCGGCGTTGCCGTCGGCCACCATCAGAATCTCGTCAGCGTTCTGTGCCTTGCCCCAGGCATCCATGACGAACACATCGTTGACTGCCATGCACACGATATTGTCCACGCCCCTGGCCTTGAGCTTGTCAGCCTGAACCACAAACCCCGGCAGGTGCGTCATGGAGCAGCCCGGCGTAAAGGCGCCCGGCACTGCGAACAGCACGGTCTTCTTGCCCTTGAACAGTTCATCGGTGGTGATCTCGGTGGGGCCTTCCTTGCCCATGATCTTGAAGCGGCCGCTGGGCATGGTGTCGCCGGTTTTGATGCTCATAGGAGTCTCCGTTACGGTTGCTGAAATGTAGCCTTGATACTACTCGTCCGGACCTCTCCGGGATACAGCTGCCCGGGGTATAAGCGCTCCGCTCTGTGGTCGCGCCGCCACCGGCAGACTTGAAAACAGTCGCCGCAGCCCTATGTCTGGGTCGGTAATTCCATACCGCTGGCTATCCCGGAGGAGGGGTTTTCCATGGCTAATCTTATCGCTCGCGGCCCTTTTGGGCTGCTCAATGAATTACAGCGCGACATGAACCGCCTGTTCGATTCGCGCCTGATGCCCACCAGCCAGGAACTGCTGGGCGACTCGGACCGCTGGGTGCCCGCCGTCGATATTGCCGAGGACGACAAGGCCTATCACCTGACGGTGGATGTTCCGGGCATTCCGGCCAAGGATATCGAGATCACGGCCCACGACGGCGTGCTCAGTATCCGCGGCCAGCGCGAAGCGGTGCACAAAGACAAGGAGGCGCACCGTGTCGAGCGGGCCGTGGGGGCCTTCCTGCGCGAGTTCCGCATGCCCCGGGACGCTGATCTGGAGCAGGTGGAGGCGCGCAACGCCGACGGCGTGCTGACCGTGGTGGTGCCGAAGGTTGCCCGGCCCGAGCCCCGTCGCGTCGAAGTGAAGTGAGGTGGTGATCATGCGTATAACCGACAACCTGGTGGACAGTGTTGGCGGCTGGTGGCAGCAGCTCGCGGAAGGCTGGCAGTACCTGCGCGATCGCACCGGCCGCGCCATTACCCGCTTTACCGACCGCGGGGACGATGCGCAGCGCCCGGTCACCAGCTGGGGCCTGCTGCCAGTGGATATTGAGGAATCCGACAAGTCCCTGACGGTGCGGCTGGAAATGCCCGGCCTGGACAAGTCGGATATCCAGCTGGAGGTCTACCGCGACCGGCTGCTGGTGCGCGGTGAAAAGCGCGTCGAGCGCAGCTCGCGGGAGGCAGGCTACCACCTTCACGAGTGCGCGTATGGCAGCTTCCAGCGCTTGATACCGCTGCCGGTGGCCGTCGATGAGCAGGCGGTGGAGGCCCAGTACAAGCGGGGCGTGCTCAAGGTCGAGCTGAGCAAAAAACCGGAGGCGGGGCGCCGGCGTATCGAAGTCCGCTGACACGCTGCGACGAGTACCCCGAGGTCGCGCCGCTTGTATCGCCAGAGCGGTCTCGCTATGGTCATGCGAACCGGCTCAGCGACAAACGCGGCGCGACCGCGGGATTTTGCAATGTATCAGCGCTTGGTGGCAGCGGTGGACCTCAGCGGCAATGCGGGCGCAATACTAGACGCTGCGCACCGCTTGTGTGTCGAGCTTGACGGCCTGCGCGTGGTGCATGTGACGGAGGCGCCGGTCACCGGCTACGGCCTCAACATGGCCCGCCACCGCATCAACAGCGATGTGCAGGCCAAGGCGGTGTACTTTCCCCTGCTCAAGGCGCTGGTCGAAGCCCACGGCCTGCCCCACAGCAGCATTGATCTGCGCCTGGGCCGGCCGGTCGAGGAAATCCGCAACGCCGCCGAAGAACACCAGGCGGAGCTGATTGTGATCGGCAGCCACGGCTACGGCGGGGTGCGCGCGCTGCTGGGCCGCACCGCCAATGGCGTGTTGCAGCACGCCCGCTGCGATGTGCTGGCGGTGCGCATCGTCCCGGCCTGATGCCGCCGTCCTGTCCGCTGTGCGCCGCCGCTGCCTGTCGGCCCTGCCACCGCGATACCCGCCGCAGCACTCGGCGGCCGCGCACTGGTGTTCATGTCCCCGGCACAGCCGCTGTGTCCCGCGCGGCCAGGCCGCCCGAAGTCGTCATTGACCGCGTGCTGCTGGCACAATAGCCGGTGTTTTCCGTTGGGTTTTGAGTGAAGTCATCATGAACGAAGCAAATGCGGCCCAGGTGATCGTCGATATCGACGAAACCAATGCCAAGCAATATCTGATCGACGAGTCTTTCAAGCGCCCGGTACTGGTGGATTTCTGGGCCGACTGGTGCGCGCCCTGCAGGACGCTGATGCCCCTACTGGAGAAGCTCGCCCAGGAATATGCTGGGGCGTTTCTGCTGGCCCGGGTCAACGCCGACCGGCTGCAGCCCATCGCCAGCCAGTTCGGTGTGCGCTCGCTGCCCACTGTCATACTGATGAAGGACGGCCAGCCGCTGGACGGTTTTACCGGCGCGCAGCCGGAAAATGCCATCCGCCAGTTTCTGGAGCCGCACCTGCCCAAGCCCTGGGACGCACTGCTGGACCAGGCGGCCCAGTTGATGGAGGCCGGTCAGTACGGCGAGGCTCTGTCGCCGCTGAAGCTCGCCCTGGAGGATTCCCGCCAGCGCCCTGATATCGCCTGCGCCCTGGCCCAGTGCTATATCGAGCTCAACCGCCTGCCCGAGGCCGAGGCCATCCTCGACGGCGTGCGCATGGCGGATCAGGACGCCTACTACCAGCAGCTAAGGGCCCAGCTGGACCTGGCGCGCAACGCCGCCCGCGCCCCGGAAATCACCGCGCTGGAAGAGCAGCTGGCCGCCGACCCCGACAACATCGACGCCGCCTTCCAGCTCGCCCTGCAATACCAGCAGCACAACCACCAGCGCGAGGCCCTCGAGGTGCTGATCAGCCTCCTGCAAAAAGACCGCGAGGCCCGCGGCGGCGAGGTGCGCAAGACCCTGCTGGATATGCTCGCCGCACTGGGCAAGGGCGACCCGCTGGCGGTGGAGTACCAGAAGAAGCTCTATCGGCTGCTGTACTGATTGCGCATAGCCGATTGCGCGCATTCTTATAAGGCCCGCGACACGGGCCCCGTTTGCGATACGTGGGCTGCGCCCGGGCGCGGGACTGCCCGTTGGCAGGCAGCCCCAGTCCCGCGCCGGCATTGCTGAGTGATCTGATCGGCCAGGCAGGGCCGGCCCTGGTTCACGCTTTGGCGAGCTGCCTGCCCGCGATATAGGCAAAGGTCAGTGCCGGGCCCAGGGTGCCGCCACCGCCGCCGTACAGCGCGCCGGGTGAGCCGACGCCCGCGGTGTTGCCCGAGGCGTAGAGGCCGTTGATGGGCTGGTCAAACACGTTGACCACCTGGGCCTGGCCGTTGACGCGCAGCCCGCCGCAGGTGCCGAGGTCGGCGGGGCTGACCTGGGCGCCGTAGAACGGTGCCTTGATAACGGGGGCCAGCGCCGCGGCCTGGTCGGCGGCCGGGTCGTTGCGGTCATAGCGGCTGGCGCCGCGGTGGAAGTCCGGGTCCTGGCCCAGCTTTGCGTAGTGGTTGTAGCGGTCGATATTGCGGCGCAGGCCCTCGGGATCGATGCCCAGCTGCCGGGCCAGTTGCTCGAGGCTGTCAGCCACCGTCACCCATGCCGGCAGCGGCTGGTCGGGGCTGTGGCCGGCCAGGGCGTAGCGCTCGCGGTAGGTCTGATCGAAGATGTGGAACGCGGGCATATTGCGGTAGCCCAGGTCGCCCCAGTTCTGCCAGGTATGGTAGCTGCGCCAGCTGGAGTCGTAGTCCGCACTTTCATTGCAGAAGCGCTCGCCGTAGCGGTTGACGGCGATACAGCCGGGGTTACGGCGCTCGATCTGGGCCGCCAGCGACATGCCGCCGGTGCGCGAGCCGTTGGCCTCAGCGTCGGCGGTGTAGACGGTCATTCCCCACACCTCGTTCATATTGCGCAGGTCCGCGCCCAGCGCCATGCCCATGTGGATGCCGTCGCCGGTGTTGGTGGTGGCGCCGAAGGTATAGGGGGAGGGGCCGCGCAGGAAGTGGGTCTTCATGGTCGGGTTGCGTTCAAAGCCGCCGCTGGCCAGCAGCACGCCGGTGCGGGCGCGAATGCGCAGCGGTTTGCCGTCGTGTTCGGCCAGTACGCCCACCACCCGGCTTTGGCCGTTGGCGTCCGTTGCAGTCAGCAGTTGTCTGGCCGGCGTCGCGGTCAGCAGCTCGCCGCCGGCCCCGGTCACGGCAACCAGCAGGCCGCTGACCAGCAGGCCGCCAGCCAGCGCGACCTGGGGCTGCACCGGCTCCAGGGAGCGGCCCTTGACGTTGGAGCCGGGCCATTCCGGGTGGTAGTCCGCGACTTCGCCCATCAGCTTCGATACGCGCAGGGTCATGGCGGTGTGCTGTTCGAGATAGTCCGCCATATCGGGGCCCTGGTCGACAAAGGCTTCCATCAGCGCGCTGTCGGCCTGGCCCAGACTCAGTTTGTTCAGGTAAGTAAGCGCCTGCTCGCGACTGTCGCTCAGGCCTTCGCGGCGCATGATGCGGTTGTTGGGCACCCAGAACACGCCGCCGGAAACCAGGGTATTGCCCCCCGGCGCGGAGCCCTTTTCCAGCACCAGCACTCG